>CALRTD020000046.1:0-15003 GCA_943371015.1 Synechococcus sp. UW140
TATGTTTCAAATATTTCGCAGGTAACAACTGTTGATTACAATAACTATTATGCGCCGGGGTCAAGCAATTTTGTGTACATCGGTGTTCCTTATACAACAGCCACTTACATTGGCGGCGGCGGCTTCAACACCAACTCACGCAGCGGTGATCCGGTGTATATCAACAACTTTACCAACCTGCATACCTCAGCCATACAGTTGTTTGATGCAGGCGTAAATGTGGGCGTAACTACCGATTTCGATGGCGATACACGACCGATGATGCCCACTGCTTTAGTGGATATTGGTGCTGATGAGTACACACCTTCTGTAAACGATGCAGGCGTATCAGCACTTACCAATCCGGTGCAGCCGTTTGCAGCCGGTTTGCAAAACATTACTGCTGTAGTTTATAACCACGGTGCAGCTACACTCACCAGTGCAACTGTAAACTGGAGTGTAAACAATGTACTGCAAACACCATATAACTGGACAGGCAGCGTTGCATCGAACACTGCGGCTGCTCCTGTAACAATTGGCACATTTACATTTGCCAGCGGAACAACGTATGCTTTACGTTTGTGGACAACCAGCCCCAACAGTCTTGCTGATCAAAACTTGCTGAACGACACGCTGAATCTTACAGTTTGTGTTGGACTTAACGGCACATACACCATTGGCGGTGCCGGTGCCGATTATCCCACCATATCAGCAGCGGTATCAGCACTGGTTTGCGGCGGAGCTGCGGGTCCGGTAACTATGCGCCTCAATGCAGGACAAGGGCCGTTTAATGAACAAGTAGTTATTCCATTTGTACCCGGTGCCAGTCCTGCCCGCCCGGTGCGCTTTACCGGCGGACCAACCCGCGAAACGGTTACGTTTAACGGAAATCTATCTACAGAACGCGGTGTGTTTGTACTTACCGGCGCGCACAACATCACGCTCGACAGTATGACGATTGTGAACACCGGTACCACACAAGGCTATGGCGTAAAACTCACCAACAGTGCCGACAGCAATATTATTCAGAATTGCGTTGTGCGTCTTGATACAAGCTTAACCTCTTCCAACTTTGCCGGTATCACCATTTCAGGTGCAACGGTTACCACCAATGGAAACTGGGGCAACAGCAACCTGATTCAAAACAACACTGTAACCGGTGGATATTATGGTATTACAACCAGAGGTTTTTCTACAACGATCTTCGGTCAAAACAACAGGATCATTAACAATACAGTAAATGGTTTTTACTACTATGGTATTTATTGTTACTACCAGAACAAAATTGTTGTTAATGATAATGATATAACTGCCCGTACAGTGCGTTCTTCAGCAGCCTACGGCATCAACCTCGGTTATGCTGACTCACTTCATGTTGAGCGCAACAAGGTTAATGCATTCGGCACGTATGGTATTTATATGACCTACGGTAACTATCAGGGCGGCACAGGTACGCACCGTGCGCGTGTAGTCAACAATATGGTTGGCGGACACACAACAGGTGCAACACCTTATGGAATTTACCTCACCACCAATTGCCGCAACCTTGATCTCTGGCACAATTCGGTGAGCTTAAATGCAGGCGGTGGTCGCTGCATTTACATCCTCAGCGGATCGGGAAATAATGTGCAGAACAACTCGTTTGCTATTTTCGGATCAACAGCCGGGTATGCCGCTTATGTGAGCAGTGTTGCTTATGTAAATGGTGTGAACTACAATAATTACTATGCACCCGGATCAAGCAACTTTGTCTTCTTTGGTGGTGCTTACACACCTGCAACCTACATTGGCGGCGGCGGATTTAACCTGAACTCACGCGATGGCAATCCGTACTACGTTGACAATTTCACCGATCTGCACACCAATGCTCCGCAGTTGTTTGATGCAGGAACAAACCTCGGTATCACTGCCGATATTGATGGCGATGCTCGTCCGATGATGCCAACTGCACTTTATGATATTGGAGCCGATGAGTTTGGTGTAATCAATAACAATGCTTCAGTACTCTCAATCACCGCACCAATCAACTTCACCTGCGGCGATTCATCGCAAGTGCTTACTGTAGTTGTTACTAATTTGGGTGCACAAACAATTACCAGTTTGCCAATTACAGCGCAGATAACAGGTTTTCTGAATACAACACTGAATACAACATATACCACACCGATTCCGTTCGGGCAAACTGACACCATCACGATCGGAACAATAAACACATTTGCCGGCGGAACAATCAATCTGAACATCTACACACAACTTCCCGGCGATCAGAATACAGCAAACGATACGCTGCAGCTGCAAGTAACGATTACACCAGTAGCTACTGTTGCAGTTGGTTTGAATGACACTGTTTGCAACGGCGATCAGGCTACACTCTTTGTAAACAACGACGGCTTTGATCACTTCTGGTACAGTGCGCCAACAGCAGGCACACTGCTTGCAACCGGCGACACGATCAACACAGCGCCGCTTACTGCCTCACAAACCTACTATGTTGAATCGCTGACATCGGGTAACGGAAGTTTAACTACACAATTTACCGGAGGCAATGGTTGCGATGGTGCTATGTTTGACTTCACACCGCTTGTGGATATGCGAATCGATTCGTTCGATATCAACCTTGGCACAACAGCGCTCGAGGGTATGCGCGTTTACTGGAAAGTGGGAACTTACCTGGGGTCTGAAACCAATCCCGGTGCGTGGACATTGCTCGGACAAGACACTGTGCAGGGCGCAGGAGCCGGACAGCCCACACACGTTGGTATAGGCGGTCTGCAGTTGATTGCCGGACAAACGTATGGTCTGTATTTCCACAATCCGAACTCAGCAGTTGACTACACTACAGGCTCTGGCAGTTTCAGCAATTCAGACGCTACAATTTCTACAGGTGCAGGTTTATGCGGTTTCTTTACAACAGTAAATGCCGGACGTATCTTCAATGGCCGTGTTTACTACACCAAAGCCTTCTGCCCTGCTCCAACCCGTACACCAATTACCGTTACTGTTCTTCCGCGTCCTTCAGTATCACTCGGTGCTGATACTACACAATGCGGTCCGCGTTTGCTGGATGCCGGTAACCCGGGCATGACTTACACCTGGTCGAACGGTGATACCACACAACAAATTCTTGCCAATTTCCCCGGTCAATATACAGTTGCTGTGAACGATGGTTTCTGCATCGGTCGCGACACGGTGAATCTGGTTATCAATCCGATTCCTCCGGTTGCCGCTTTTGCTTATGTAGGCTCTTTCTGTGAAGGACAGCGCGATACATTAATTGCAACCGGTGCAGTAAACTATGTGTGGAGTACGGGAGGCACAAGTAATGTTGAACCCATTTTCCCGCTTACTACAACTACATATACAGTAACCGGAACTGATTTTGTGGGATGCTCCGATACAGCTTCAATTACTGTTGTTGTAAATCCGCAACCTGTTGTTAGCTACACCGCCAGCAGCGATTCGGTTTGTGCGGGAAGTACAGTAACACTCAGCGGTACAGGCGCACAAACTTATGTGTGGGACAACAGTATAGTTGATGGTTCGCCGTTTACGCCAAGTACATCGGGTATTTACACCGTAATCGGTACAGATGCAAACGGCTGTGCAGATACTACAACTGCAAACATTACAGTTAATGCATTGCCAACTGTAAACCACACAGTAAGTAACCCGCAGCCCTGCGAGAATACACAGGTAACACTGAGCGGAACAGGTGCTTCAACTTATGTGTGGACAGGTGGTATTACAGATGGAGTTCCGTTTGCAGCATCACTTACTCAAACTACATTTACCGTTACAGGTACCGATGCAAACGGATGCAGCAATACATCAACAGCTACGCTGAACGTGCTTGCTGCGCCTGCTGTAAGTTTCACATCTACAGCAACAACTGTTTGTGCAGGCAGTTCGGTAACACTTACCGGAACAGGCGCACAGAGTTACGCATGGAGCGGTGGCATCAGCGATGGTGTTCCCTTTATTCCGACAGCATCCGGCACATACATTGTAACAGGAACAGCTGCCAACACCTGCACCGGAACCGACACCGCAAGTGTAACCGTAAATGCATTGCCCACCGTAACACTTGGTCTTGCATTCAGCACCGTTTGCTTTGATGATGCCAATGCGGCACTCACCGGCGGCGCTCCTGCAGGCGGTAACTGGGCAGGACCCGGCGTAACCGGAACCAGCTTTGACCCGTCAGCAGCAGGCAACGGCACACACAGTATTGTTTACACTTACACAGATGCCAACGGATGCAGTGAACAAGCTTCACAAAACGTAACTGTTGATGCGTGCGTAGGCATTACTGAAAACACTGCTGCCAATTTGCTTCAGGTGTATCCGAACCCGAACAACGGGGTGTTTACACTTAGCTTCACCGGCAGCAATGCCGCACAACTTCAGGCGTTTGATGCAACCGGAAAATTAGTGTTTGATGCACAGATTTTACCCGGCAGTGTACAGCAAATGGAGTTTGAAGCAGCCGGCATTTACACATTAATGCTCATTACACAAGATGGCGCACGAAGTGTGCTGCGCGTGAGTGTGGTGAAATAAGTTTTTTGATAATTAGCTGAAAGCTCCGCAGATCAACGTATCTGCGGAGCTTTTTTATTGCAATGCGATAAAATTAATTAATCGGTTTTCGGTAAATCTCCTTTGATCTGATGATGGATTTGATACTGCGGAAAAGGATTTTTGATGTTCAGAAATCTACACAGTATGATCCCTAAAACCAAACGAATATTCATCAGTTTTGCCAATGAAGCAAAGCCGCTTGCCAGTAAAATTGTTGAGGCATTGCGCAAAAAAGGCTATGAGCCGTGGATATACACAGACGAAATGCTAGCCGGGCAAGACTGGGGAAAAGTACTTGAAATAGAACTCGACAAGTCGGACAGATGCATAGGTTTAATCACTAAATCTGTTGTTGAAGACACGGAAAGGAAACGTGTTGTTTGGAAAGAACTAAAAGCTGCTATAAAACGATCGGCAGAAAATGGAGCGTATAATACATTCCTGATTCCGGTGCTGGTAAATGTGAGTACAATACCGGCTGAGATACAAAAATTTCATGCTATTGACTACGACAGAGATGGAATTGAAGCCATTCTGAAAGCAGTAAGAAATAAGGAAGAAAAAGCAACACCTGAATTTCCTCAAACAGATTCTCATAAAATCACTGAACCACAAACACCACAAGTCAATCAGCAAGAGCGGAATAAGCTTGTGAGCAAAGATCGGGCATTCAAAATCTTCCTGCTGCTCATCTTCACGACAATCTTCATAATTCTTGGCTTTTATTTCACTATCAATTGGAATAAGAGTACACAACCACCCAAGGCTCGGTTTCAAACGCAGGTTATTGATAAATACACGCATCTCCCGGTAAAAGATGTGACTGCATACATATTAAATAAAAACAAGAATGACACAATAGCGATCAGTGATCCGTCGGGAAGCGATGGCAGAGTTTATTTTGAACTTGACACTTCGCAGCGCATTACTATTTCTGTAAACTTCAGACAGCAAGTATATGAAGACGACAGAGTACTGTATGAACTGCCAAGCTCGCTTGTGTTGCCGCAGTTTGCATTAACGCCTAAAATAAAACCGGATACGAATAAGAAGCAGACGACTTACCCGGCGGCACCAAAATATTACTGGATAGAGGGTGCCGAATTAACCATTGAACAACGGCAGAAGATTAAACAAAGTTGCGGCTACGAATACCGGCAAGGCGAAGGGATAAAATTCTCTTACGATTACAATCATGACAACTATGCAGTTATCCCTTCCGGCTTCAGATTTAAAGGCAGTGAAGTTAAAATCAGCGGCAATGGGTTTGGAGAAGTTGTGGGGAAAGCTCTTGAACCATCACCGTCAATTGCTCTGTCAAAAGAAGAATGGGAGTCGAGAATAAAGCCACAGCTTGAGCAACATGCTGCAGAAAATCAAGACCAGATTTTTCAACTTATAAAGCAATGGTTATGCACTTCTTAATTTTTGCTCTGTTACTATTTCCGGCTTCAGCTATTGTTGCACAGCCCGACTCGATGCAGCAGTGTAAATTGCTTCTTGTTTTTGACACACCCGGCAAAGTTCCTCACTTGAGTTACATAGAGGGCAGTCTGAAAACCCTTGTTTATTCGGGCGGCGATCAGCAGCAGGTATTTTGCGATGTGAAAAACCTGAATGCAATGCGCGAAAATCTGGAAACGGAGGCTGATCTTTCACGGTTTCTCGATTTTATAAATCCGGAATTGGATTTGTACAAACAAAATTCAAAATCAAGGCAGCAGCGAGATTCGGTTACCGTTAAACTGCTTACTGGTTTTGGACAGTTAATGAAAGTTACTGTAACTCCCGAAAGCGGTGCATTGCTGTATTCGTTTCAGTTATATCATGTACTTAGCCCTGCGGGCGAACTACCTGTGCTTGATCCTTACAACAGTTCAGAACAGCTTATTAATCCTAAAGATCAACTGGCTGCAAAACAATTGATGCTGTGTATTAAAAATGTATGCAAAGTTTCTAATGCGCCTCCGCAAGTAAGGCTGATTCCTGTAAATGCCGTTCAGCAAATCGGATTTTATGCCATTGCGGTTGATGATACACTGGTTATTGATCCTGAAATTAAAGATCCTGATTCTCCTTCCGACAATATAATGTGCCGGTGGTATTGCAAACCTGTTGGCAAGTCAGTCCCGCTTCGCTATACACAAGTATCACCAACATTTCACGCATCTACTAACGACAGCGGTACATACTTAGTTTGGACAAAAGTATCTGACAGAATAAATGAAGTGTATTCGGATACTTTAAGAATTGTGTTTGTATTTAGACCAGAGATTGTTGATTTACCCGGCGCAAGCCAATTGCGGACTGAAAGTAAATATGAGTCAAAGACTATATATCAAAGTTATGTTCATTTTGGAACAGAAAAGCCATTAACGATTCACAAAAAAACATACAAACTTAATCTCAGAAGAAATTCGCCGGGTATTCAATTTGGTTTTGATGCGCCATGGATGCCAGACAGTGAAGAAAAAGATCAATTAAACAAGGCTTTTAAAATTACAAGTGATGGACAATCTTATCTAATCGAACATCAGGCAAAAAATAAAAATGCCGGTAGCTATCGCTTTTTTGTAACAGCTTATGATCGTGGTATTGCTTCAAAACCTGGAATATTTATTGCAAAATATTATAAAGCGTGGCCTGTTTATTTTACAATTGGTACATCCAGAAATAAAATTTTGAATTATAAAGATGCAAGCCTTCAATACTTCACATTTGGCTTTACCGGATATATGAAGCATCGAATTCTGATTGACTTTAAAGCAGAAGTTCCTTTACCCGATACTGCAATACTTCAGCAAGCACATACTTATCCGAGAAACTGGAGAAGCGGAATTACGTATGAATTATTCCCAAATCAAAAAAGTTTTTTTGCCGGTGCTGAATTTTCATTACTCTACCTCTACTACCCATGGAATACTCGCCAAGGGTATATAGGGTATGCATTAGGGCTTCATCTAAAAGTAAGATATATGGCCAAACACTGGGCTATGTATTTTCGCCCGCAAATTGGTTATCTGGAAGATTTTCCACAAAAAGGAAGTAATAATATCTATCTAAGCACACAATTCGGTTTCGCTTTTCAGCCTGTTGTGAAAGGAAAAATATATCGCTAAAATGACACCATTTTTCCGCAACAACATACTGCTCGTTATTCTGCCACTTTGGGCTTTCGCAACAAATGCCAGAGCAAATCAGCCTAAAACTCAAAAGCGGCTGCTGTATGCTGTTGAAACGATAAACTGCGGTGCGGTGAATCAGGCATACATTCAAGCCTGTTTGAGTGAAATGACTTTCAGAGATCAGCAAACGCTGCCGGTTTTTGAAAAGATCACGTACCTCAACAGTTTGACCGATTTAATTGATCTTGAAAAACGCATCTACAGTTATGCATTATTCTTCAATCCTCAGTTGCATCAGCATTCAGAACTATCATCAACACGTTTGATTCGCGATTCGTTGCTGTCAACTGTATTGATTGGCAACAATGTATTTCTGCTCATCAAAATTCGTCGTGATGAATCGGGCAATTACAGCTACAATTTTACAAGTACAGAACAACGTCTTGATAAAGTAACAACAACTGCCGATCTGAATGATTTGAAATTTACCAGCTACGATGCACTGCTTCCTGCACCATCAGAAAATCTGCATCGGTTACGAACTGCTCTGTATAATGTTATCCCCGATGCCAACCGAAAACCACGTTGTAAGTTGCAGACAAATGCTGCCGTAAGCGAAAATCAATATTGGTTTGCAGCGGGCGATACGTTAAAACTCCAAACAATGATCGCTGATGATGACTCTGAATTTTTCAGCTACAACTGGCAAGTTACAGGCAATCGGCAAAACAGCGTACCGGATACCGGAAAAGCCCGGCAGGCAATCAAAATACATGATACCGGACTTTATTACTTTATTGTATCCGTAAGCGACGGCATTAATGTTTCAGCTCCGGATACCGCAAGAATCAATGTAGTAGTCCGCCCCGAAATTACAGCCGTAAAAGACATTGATCATTGGATTCCTGTTCCGATGAAAATGTATTACCAACCGCATTTTGCAATGCAGGAATACAAAACAATTCGTCTTAAAAGCAAACGATTATTTCTGAATCAGGAACTATCGCCATCACTTACATTCACATTTGAAGAAGAAGGAAATCCGAATTCTAAATCAGACACAGCATTTCAGCATCAGTTCAGAACCGAGATAAAAAACGGTTACTATTCAATCTGGTTGCTGCAACGAAAAAAAGAAGCCGGCCAATATAACTTTGCGGTTACAGTTACCGACCACGGTCTGCAATCAAGTCCGCATGCTTTCTCATTCAAGTTCCGTAAAGCATCAAGAGTATATTTTCAGGTCGGCCATTCTATACTGCATTATTCGGGCGGGCCGCTGGCGAAGAAAGTTTACAGCAACCAGCTCGGACTGGGATTTTTTATCCACCCGAAAATCCACTTTGATTACATGCTGCAATTTCCGGCAATCGACAATACACATCCGCAATTTGGGCAGAATCAAACGCTGAAATATCCTGGTCACCGGTTCACAATATCACGCGTGATTCCGGTATTTGCAGCTCAGGAAGCATTAATAACCGCAGATATGCTGCTGACAACATTCCGATACCCCGAACTCAGCAAAAATCGTGAAGCTGCATTAGGGTTCGGACTAACAGCCCGGCTGTTTTATCTTCACAGCTTCTTTGGCGTTTACTTACGCTCTGCTTACGTATTTGTAAGACCAACAGCCAACAGTGATCTTCCGTTTGGTGCATTTATATTTACTGTGGGGTGCTCAGTACAGCCTGTTAAAATGAGAAAAACCGAAAACCGATCGTAAAAACAGACTTCCACACAGCTGCGTGCCTTGATGAACTTCTCGTCTGGTCTGTAAATAAAAAAGAGTCGCGAAAAGCGACTCTTTGACTTGTAGCCCTTACCGGACAATTATCGAACTGTTTTCTGTTAGGACTGGCTTGTTTAGGGAATAAAATCACCCATAAGTATCAGATTATCTGACCTGTATAATTTTGCCGATTTAATTCCGAAATACAAGCGAATGCTCACCACCAGCATTCGTTCCGATTTACTCCACGACATCGATTTCCGGCTCAATCGCTTCAAACGTTGGCGAAGGTTCAGGTGTAATCGCTCAAGGCGATTAATGCCGAATTCGGTGATTTTGTGTATGGCTTTTGGAATTAATGCCGCGTAGCCGTTCCAGCCGTCTGTAACAATGCGTTTGGGCGAAAACTGGTTGAGTGTGTCGGTTACCTGCCGGATGGTTTTCTGGTTCCGTCGGCCAAATGCTACACAGACGATTTTGCCAGTGCGTTTGTCCATTGCACTGATGATGTAACGGCGGTGAGATTCTTTATTGCGAGCTACGAAAGTTTGTAGTTCATCGAGCAGGTAAATTCTGTTTGGTTGAGATGGTTCTGGGAGTTTTAGCTTCGCTGCTTTGCGTTCCATGAGCATTTGAACGCTGGTGGTGGGGTTGCCGAGAAGGCGACCGATGGAACGGATGCCTAAGCCTTCATTGTGGTGTGTGCGTATGTTTTCTTCGTCTGCTTCGGTGTAGCGATTATTTACGTATATGGTTTGCTGGTGTTTGCCGCAGGTTTTGCAAAGTAGTTTTTGAGTGTTACCCCGTTTGGCTTTGCGGATGCAGTTTGAACTGTTGCAATGCTTGCAAACAGTGGTTGTGGAACAGTCTGGTGACTCCCGATGATAAATCGGGATGAACATGAAGGAGTGTAACGGTCAATAGATTTGACCACTCAGAAAGGTAAATGAAAAACTGGAGCTGATTAGCCCCAGTTTTTGCGAACTTTACATTCGCATTATATACTGTATATCAAGCTTTTAAGTTCGAATTGAGCATTTTGTTTGAGCTCAGGTGATAGATTGAACGCAACCTGCAAAAGCACTGTTTATCCAAAAGCAACTTTGAAATTCATAGCTCAATTTTATTTAATAAATTAGCCATGATGCAAAGTGACCTGATATATTTAGACAATAACTCTACAACTCCAATAGATGAAAGGGTTTTAGAAGCTATGCTGCCATACTTAAAAGAAATGTATGGTAACGCATCTAGCACACACCAGTTCGGTTTGGAAATCAACAGAGCCGTTCAGGATGCAAGAGCTAAGGTTGCGGCATTAATTAATGCTGACGAAAAGGAAGTGTTTTTCACCTCCGGGGCTACTGAGAGCATTAATTTGGCAATCAAGGGACTTGCTTTTTATCCATCTGAAGGGAGAAAGCACATCATAACGCTGCAAACGGAGCATAAAGCCGTACTAGATTCGTGTAAATACCTAGAATCAATCGGTTTTGAGGTTACCTACCTTCCGGTTAAAAAAGACGGTCTAGTAGACATCAACCTAATCAGAGAAAGCATAAGAAAAGACACCCTGCTCGTAAATATTATGTTAGTAAACAATGAAACTGGGGTCATTCAGGATATTGAAGATATCAGCAAGATAACTCAAGGTGCCAACGTATTTTTTCTTTGTGACGGCACACAAGCCGTTGGGAAAATCCCTGTAAATGTAGTAAACCTAGGAATCGACCTGCTGGCTTTTTCAGCCCATAAATTTTATGGTCCGAAGGGTATTGGTGGGCTTTACGTTAATAAGAATACTGTAGGCAAAAGTCTAATCCCTTTACTTCACGGTGGTGGACATGAAGGTGGTTTCAGAAGTGGGACGTTAAATATGCCTGCCATAGTTGGGCTTGGACAAGCTAGTCTCTTGGCCTCATTGGATATGTCCTCCAATATTTCAAGCATTTCAGAAAAGAGGGATCGTTTAGAAAGTAAATTATTAACCATTCCCAACTCATTTGTGAATGGGAGCATAAGCCGAAGGCTTTATAACACAAGTAATATGTGTTTCCCCGGAATCGATGCAAACGTTTTGATTGGTCAACTCAAGAATATTGCCTTAAGTAACGGTTCTGCCTGCACGGCTTCACTTGTTGAACCGTCCCATGTTTTAAAGGCGATGGGCCTGTCTGACGACCTTGCAAATTCTGCAATCAGATTTTCATTGGGAAAACAAAATTCGGATGATGATATTGCAAAAGTTATTGAACTGATCAAAGGCAAAATTCAATTGCTAAGCCCCTATGAAAGCTAACAACAACGACATTCTACTATCTAGCAAGGAAGCCGGGAAATTACTCAAAGTCTCCTCTTGTGATTTAATGCACTTAAGAACTGCCGGGAAACTCACGTATACCAAAAAAGGAAATGCCTTTCTTTACTATCAGAGTGCCATTGTCGAATTTATCAATTTAAAGAAACGTTAAATGGACTTTGGAAATTTTCTAACAAGGATCGATGAAGAAATCGTTGAGAAGATAGTTGGTAAACCAGCTATTCAGATTTTAAATACTCTGAATACAGACCTGACAAGGATAAGTAAACTCCAAACAACACTGCTCAACATATACTCTCCAATCGAACTTTTAAGTGATAAAGAGATAAGGAATGACCTACTGGATATTCTCAAACCAGCGGAAGCGGACGCTTTATTAATGAAGTTAGGGAAAGCAACCTCTGCCAATGCCTTTGAATCGTTGAAAAGTATTCGTTTTAACTCCGCAGGCGAGCTTGAGGCCCTTATTGATTTTTTCGGACTTGAAAAGCCCGCGATTGAAGCTGATAAGATACAAGAAAAACAAACATCGGTACAACCAAATTACGGGCTGTTTAAGCATCAAAGGACGGCTATTCGGGAACTTTCACAAAAGCTATACAGTGACAGCAAAAAAGTGCTGTTACATATGCCAACTGGTGCTGGAAAAACCAGAACAGCCATGAACGTGATTTGCAATCATTTCAGGATTAATGAGCCATGCACTGTTATATGGCTTGCGCATACAGAAGAACTCTGCGAACAGGCGGCTCAGGAATTTGAAAGTGCTTGGTCTCAACTTGGCAACAGAGAATTGTCCGTTCACAGATATTGGGGCAATTCGAATGATAAGATTGAAACAGTAAAGGATGGTTTTATTGTTGGAGGATTGGCTAAAATATACAACCTACTGCAAAGAAAATCGCAGGCAATCAGTACTTTAGCAAACAATTGTTCCTTAGTGGTTATGGATGAAGCCCACATGGCGGTTGCTCCAACATTTAAGCTTAACCTGCGGATTCTCATTTCCTTCGATGCTTCACTACTCGGATTGTCTGCTACTCCTGGACGCACGTATAATGACCCAAGTGTCGATTTAGAACTTTCTGAATTCTTTAACAGACAGAAAGTAACCCTTAAGATTGACGGTTATGATAATCCAGTTGATTTTCTGATTGACAAAGGTTATCTGGCCAAGATTAACAACCAGCCGCTTCTCTATAAGAATGGTTTTGAACTCTCTGAGAGAGACAATAAGTATTTACAGGAAAATCTAAAGCTGTCGGACGGACTGCTTAAAAAGTTGTCCGAAGATCAAAAACGGAATATCCTCATTATTCAAAAAACGGAAGAACTTGTTCAAAGACATAAAAGGATTATTCTCTTTGCATTAAATGTTGAACATTCGAATTTGATAGCAACCTGCTTGCAGGCTCGTGGTATAAAGGCATTCTCTGTTACAGGAAATACTGAATCGTCTCAAAGGAAACGACTGATTGAACTATTCAAAAGCGACCTTGACGAAACAATCGTACTCTGTAATTATGGTATCTTAACAACAGGTTTCGATGCTCCTAGAACCAGTTGTACAGTCATATCAAGACCAACAGACTCTTTGGTTTTATACAGTCAAATGGTTGGCCGAGCCATCAGGGGAAGAAATGCCGGAGGAAATGATGAGGCAGAGATTGTTACAGTAGTGGATACCTTACTTCCCGGATTTGATAAAGTAGCAAGCGCATTCTTCAATTGGGAGGATGTTTGGTAATTAAATACAAAAAGAAAATATAGTATATGGATAATTCAATAGTACCCGCGCACCTTGCGGTAAAAGCAATGAGAGATAACGGCTATAAAAATGCAGCGTATGCAATAGCCGAATTAATGGACAATTCAATTCAACACGGGGCTTCAATTGTTGAATTACTTTGTGCGGAAATAGACGTTCCAATAAATATTAGAACCGTTTCAAGGATCAATAAAATAGCTATTCTTGACAACGGCTCAGGAATGACTAAAGAGGTTCTCCGAATGGCTTTACAGTTTGGAAACGGGACGCATCTTGACTCAAATAATCAAAAGGGAATCGGCAAGTTCGGGATGGGTCTGCCTTCTTCTTCCATATCTCAAGCAAAAACAGTTGAAGTTTGGACTTGGCAAGACGGAATCGATAACGCCATCTATTCGTATTTGGATATCGATAAAATCATTGCTCAGGAAATGAAAGAAGTTCCTGAACCTGTTAAAAAACCTATTCCTGAAGTATGGAAGATAGCGGGCAAAGCCTTTGCCCAGACAGGAACTATAGTTGTATGGTCAAATATTGACAGGTGTATCTGGAAAACTGCTCAAGCTATCATTGACAACTCAGAGTTTCTGATTGGCCGCATGTACCGGAAGTTTATTGCCAATGGTAGTGTGGTTATCAAAATGATGTCCTTCAAAGAAAGCAATCCCTCCAGTCCGACTCTAATTAAAGAAGCCAACCCCAATGACCCCATCTATTTGATGGAGAATACTTCATGTCCTGCGCCATTCAACGATAAGGCCATGTTCAACAAGTGGGGAGATGATGGATTTGAGGTGAAATTTAAGATTCCATACAAGGGTGAGGACCATGAGGTAAAAGTGCGGTTTACACTAGCCAAAGAAGAAGCACGGGCCGGATCTCTTGCAGGGGCAAAGCCACATGGCCAGCATGCCAAAAAGAATCTTGGCGTTTCTATCGTCAGAGCAGAACGAGAGCTGGACTTGGATACCGCTTGGACAAACCAATACGATCCACGAGAAAGATGGTGGGGTGTTGAGATTGAATTTCCTCCGGCAATTGACGAGATTTTTGGAGTCACCAATAACAAGCAGTTCGCCAATAACTTCTCGGAACTCGGAAAGATTGATTTGGATGAATTACTCAAAGATGGTAAGACCTTCACCCAGTTAAAAGAGGAACTAAGAGAAGAGGGAGACCCTAAAGCTTACCTTATTGACATTGTTCAGAAGATAAACTCCCAACTTTCAGCGATAAGGGCTGTTATTAAAGCACAGAAGGAAAATGATGATAGGGCCGACAAAACCAGACACTCAAATTCGACAGAAACAGCCGAGAAGCTTGCCACCGAAGCTACTGAGGAGCGTGTAAAAGAAGGTCATAAAGGTACCAGTGATGCTCAAGAAGAGAAGCCCTTGGAGGAACGCAAAGCAGATGTCGAAAAAACACTTGAAGATGAGGGTATAACCAATGCCAGTGAGGTTGTTGACTGGTTATTCAATCAGAACCTTAAATATTC
>CALRTD020000047.1:0-14898 GCA_943371015.1 Synechococcus sp. UW140
ACCATAAATAAACACAAAAGAGGGTAAAAAAAGGTTTTCAACGACTCCGTGAAAACAGGGTACAGGGTTAAACGGGCTTTAAGGAATCTGGCTTTCATAGACTAAAACACGGGTTTCATTAACCGGATACTCGTTTTCATCAGTAATTAATCTAATTTAGCCGCATAAATTCAAAATACAATCCATGAAGAAAACCCTACCCTTACTTACTGGCATGATGCTGATGACCGCAGGCGGTCTTTCGGCGCAAGTCACATTAGGCGGACCTGCACCCATTGTAGATTCGCTTACTTTCACGGGAGCAATGCAAATTTACACCGTGCCGTGCGGTGTAACATCTTTATTAATAGAGGCTTATGGCGCTCAGGGCGGCAATGGTGCTACCGGTGGCAATAGCTCAACCGGTGGTTCAGGTGCCCTTGGTGGTTATGCATCAGGAACACTTACCGTAGTTCCCGGCCAAACGCTTTTCATCTATGTAGGCGGTTCAGGAGCTACACCAACAGGTGGCTTTAACGGCGGCGGCTCAGGCGGAAGCCAGAATGCAGGCGGCGGCGGTGGTGCTACCGATGTTCGTGTAAACAGTACAAACGTTGCTGATCGTGTGCTTGTAGCCGGCGGCGGCGGCGGTGGTGGTCGCGGCGGTTGCGAGCAAGCTATCGTAAACGGTGGTAATGGCGGCAACGGCGGCGGCGGCAACGGTGCAAACGGTGCTGATGCTCCGACTCCCGGCGGTGTAGCTGGTGGCGGTTTTGGTGCTGTTGGTGCTACTGCCGGTGGTGCAGGTATCGGCTGCGGCGGATTCCTTGGCCAGCCCGGTTTAACTGCTACCAATGAGAATGGTGCCAGCGGTGGCAACGGTCAAACCTGCTGCTGCTTTAGTGCTGCTTCAATCCCCGGCGGCGGTGGCGGCGGTGGCGGCTTCATCGGCGGCGGCGGCGGTGGCGGCGGTTCAGCCGGAACCACAGGCTGCTCTGGTAACGACAAAGGCGGCGGCGGCGGCGGTGCCGGTGGTTCCAGTTACAACGGCGGTATGACAACTGCCGGTTCACTCACAGCCGGTGTTCGTACAGGAAACGGTGTAGTTGTAATCAGCTATGCTGATCCCACACCGAACCTGCTCTCATTTGTAACCACAACCTCAGCCGTTTGTCCCGGCAGTCAGATTAACGTAAGTGTTAATGCTGATCCGAATTCTACCAGCTACAACTGGGTGGCCTCAGGCGGACTTGCAATCAACAGCGGTAACGGTACTCCCACTGTAAACGTAACTGCTACCGGTGCAGGTTCACTCACTGTAAATGGTGTTAATGTTTGTACTTCAGGTCCCACATCAACCTTCCAGTTAGGTGTGCTTCCTGCTCCAACGGTTACAGCTTCCAGTGCTCAGACAATCTGTGAAACAAATACAGCTACCATTTCTGCCACAGGTGGCGATACTTATCTTTGGTCAACAGGTGAGGTAACATCAACCATATTTGTTTCACCCGTATCAACTACTACATATACTGTTGTTGGTTACAACTCCAGCCTCTGTTCTGATACCGATTTTGTTACAGTAACTGTTAATCCGCTTCCGGTAATTACAGCAAGCAGCTCACCGCAAGTTATCTGCGCTGGCAGCACTGCACAAATCTCTGCTACAGGTGGTGATATTTACAGCTGGTCAACCGGCGATTCACTTGCAACTGTTGTTGTTTCACCGACAGTAACCACAAGCTATACCGTAACTGGCACAAACACTTTTACAGCATGTAACAATATTGATACTGTAACAGTTATTGTAAATCCGTTACCCACAGTTACACTGGCGTTGGGTTCAACACAGGCTTGTTTGGCTGATGGTCCTGGTACACTTGCTGGTGGCTCACCTGCAGGCGGAACTTATTCTGGCCCCGGTGTATCAGGCGGTAGCTTCTCACCTGCAACAGCTGGTTTGGGTACACATACCATTACTTACACCTTTACAGATGTAAATGGTTGCACCAACACAGCTACACAAAACATTGTAGTGGATGCCTGTGCAGGTATCACAGAAGCCTCTGCAATTGGCATGACCTTAATGCCGAATCCTGCAACTACACAAATCAACCTTACCTGGACAGTTGAGCTTACATCAATCGAAATTATGGATGCTCAGGGTCGCCTCGTAATCACCAAAGCTGTAAATAATACCAACAGCCTTGTTGTTGATCTTACCGAGTTGCCCGCAGGTGTTTACAGTGTACGTTATAACAATAACAACACCGTTGCTGCTCAGCAAACTTTTGTAAAGCAATAATTCCCGCTTTAGCATAAACCCATGAATGCTGAACAATTCCCTCTGTCCGTATGGGCAGGGGGATTTGTTTTTTATGTTCGTTATAACATATGATCTGCATCGGGCAGGTCATTTCAATATATTCGTATTCGTAATCCAATAATCCTTTTTCCCCTACACCCCTCAATTTAACCCAATGAAAAAATCTATTCTGTTCGCTATTGTGCTGAGCTTTGCTGGTCTTTATCTCAATGCACAGAAACAATACATCAAACTTGTTGAAGAAAAACCCAACCGGTATTTCTTAAAAGTATTTGCCGGGAATTACATCCGGTCAATAGAAAACGACTTCGACAACTCTGCTTATATGGATATCGAAGTTAAAGGTGATGTGATTGACTTGACAGTTTTTGCATTAGACGAAGACAATGGTGGTTATATTGTCAGTACATCGGTACATGGTACAAATAAAGAAATCAATCATAAGTACATCAAGACGCTGAATGATGTGTATATCGCATCCGAATTTCTCGGAGGCGACAGACTGCCTGAACCTGGCAGAAATGAGGCGCCTTATATTTTATACAACAGCACAAAAGGAGTTTACTTTCACTCTTATCGCTCAGAAAACAATTCTGGTTTCACTACGTTTTCGCCAACTAAAGCAAAAGTAAAATCGACTGAAAAAATATCGACTTACGATTTATACAAATCCTACGAAAAGCTTTATCAGGAAGCCATTGATGCTCATAATTCCGAAATTCCGAAACGAAAAATCGCTGAGATACAAGCGAAAAAAGATGACGGAATTACTTCAGATCTGCATAAAGCGAATATCAACAAGATTCTTTTTGGGAATTCAATTACCAAAGAAAATATGAATACATCAACCGCATACAAATCAAAGTTTACGATTGATGAGCCGGTGATGATGACTATTTTTTCGGATAAAGGATTTAATAAATATGTAGATCCTAATGAATCTGATTTAGATAAACTAGAAAATATCAATGGTCAGCGCGAAAGCGTGTTTCTGCTCAAGCTAACATTTTCAAACGGCAATAAAGCATCGAAAACAACGTATATCCAACACCCGGAAGGACGATATGTAACGATGAGTTTTCAGGATTTGGTGTACGGAAAAGGAAAATCAACAACCAGCGACAACAACAATTGGATCATCGAAAAATCGGGACTTGATGTAATTACTTCTGCAGTAACTGTAACTGTTCAATTGGTTTTGTTTTCAGATGAAAAATCTGTTGTTGCCGAAGGTTCTTACACCTATACTCCGAAACCCGGAGCGCGCATGCCTTACGGTAAATCATGCAGCTCAAGTACCGATGTAAAAATCAAAGACCTGGCGAGAATCAAAGCGGGTCTTACTGCAAGTTTCAAAAAAGCATTATTGTCGAAAGAAGAAACTAAAAACCTGACATTGGTTGAACTCGTTATTGGTTCAGACTGGCAGGAAGATAATTCGTTGCCGTATAAATACATTGTTGTTTACTATGTAGTCAAAAACTCATCGGGAAAATGTTTCAGCGGCAGCGACCGCTATCTTTGGTTTGATCCGAAGAGTTTGCCGGAAGTTGGCGGATATTTTTTCAAAGCCGAATCAAAACACATGAGCATTGTAGATGATTTGTATCCGTATTGCGATTGCAAATAAACGGGAAGTAAGTAAGCCACAAAAAGAAACCCCGGCTTCTGAATTGCGGAAGCCGGGGTTTCTTTTTATGGGTATTGTTTACTTCTTCAACGTAGCCAGCAAATACTCGCGGTTGAGGCGTGCGATGTTAGAAAGCGAAATTTCTTTCGGGCATTCTACTTCGCATGAGCCGGTGTTGGTGCAATTTCCGAAGCCGGCTTCGTCCATTGTTTTCACCATGTTCAGCACGCGGTCGGTGCGCTCGGCTTGTCCCTGCGGAAGCAGTGCAAACTGAGAAACCTTGGCTGAAACAAACAGCATGGCCGATGAGTTTTTGCACGAAGCTACGCAAGCACCGCAACCAATGCAGGCAGCAGCAGCAAACGAAGCATCTGCATCATCTTTCGGAATCGGGAGTGCGTTGGCATCTTGTGCATTACCGGTGTTTACCGATACAAAGCCACCTGAAGCAATAATTCTGTCGAACGCTGAGCGGTCAACAACCAAATCTTTGATAACCGGGAAAGCACTGGCGCGCCAGGGTTCAACGGTAATGGTGTCGCCGTCTTTAAATGAGCGCATGTGTAACTGGCAGGTAGTTGTGCCGCGCATCGGACCGTGTGCACGGCCATTGATGTACATGCTGCACATACCGCAAATACCTTCGCGACAGTCGTGGTCGAAAGCAATGGGCTCATCGCCGTTGTTGTTCAGTTGTTCGTTAAGTACGTCGAACATTTCCAGAAACGACATATCAGGCGAAACATCTTTCACATTATAGGTTACAAACTTGCCTTTATCGCCGGAGTTTTGCTGGCGCCACACTTTAAGTGTGAGGTTCATTCCTTTATGATCCATGGTCGTGAATGTTCTTACTTGTAATTACGTTGTGACGGCTTGATGCGCTCATAAACGAGTGCTTCTTTATGAAGCTCGTAGTTGTTTGTGCCTTTGTATTCCCAAGCGGCAACATACATATACTTATCGTCGTGACGCATTGCTTCGCCGTCTTCTGTTTGATGTTCTTCGCGGAAGTGACCGCCGCACGATTCGCCGCGATCCAGTGCATCGAGGCACATGAGTTCGCCGAGTTCGAGGAAGTCAGCAACGCGGCAGGCTTTCTCAAGCTCAGGATTCAGGCCATTGGCGGTACCGGGTACGCGCACATCGCTCCAAAACTCTTTCTGCAGTTTGCGGATTTCATCAATTGCCCATTTCAGCCCTTCTTCGTTGCGCGCCATACCGCATTTGTCCCACATAATTTTGCCGAGACGTTTGTGGAAATGGTCAACCGATTTGGTGCCTTTAATGCTCATCAGTTTTTCGATGAGAGCTGCTGTTTCTTTTTCAGCGGCTTCAAATTCGGCACTGTTTACATCGGCTGCTTTGTCGCGAATCTGGCTGCTGAGGTAGCTGCCGATTGTATAAGGAATTACGAAATAACCATCGGCAAGCCCCTGCATCAGTGCCGAAGCACCAAGTCGGTTAGCACCGTGATCGGAGAAGTTGGCTTCGCCCAATGCATAAAGCCCCGGAATGGTAGTCATGAGTTCGTAGTCAACCCAGAGACCGCCCATGGTGTAATGCACAGCGGGATAAATGCGCATGGGCATTTCGTATGGGTTTTCATCGGTAATCTTTTCATACATCTCGAAAAGGTTGCCGTATTTCTCTTTCACTACTTCTTTGCCGAGGGCCAGGATGCGGTCTTTTGAAGCATTGGTTTCGCCCAGCTTTGTAGCTTGCTGTTTACCATAGCGTTCAATAGCTGAAGCATAATCGAGGTAAACAGCCATTTTTGAAGCACCAACACCGTAACCGGCATCGCAGCGTTCTTTGGCAGCGCGTGAAGCTACGTCGCGCGGAACGAGGTTACCGAAAGCCGGGTAGCGGCGCTCGAGATAGTAGTCGCGCTCATCTTCCGGAATGTCGCCGGGCTTGCGTGTATCGCCTTGCTTTTTGGGTACCCAAATGCGGCCATCGTTACGAAGCGATTCAGACATAAGCGTGAGCTTCGACTGGTGATCGCCTGAAACGGGAATGCAGGTGGGGTGAATTTGTGTGAAGCACGGGTTACCAAAGTAAGCGCCGCGTTTGTGTGCTTTCCACGCTGCGGTTACGTTTGAACCCATTGCGTTTGTAGAAAGGAAGAACACGTTGCCGTAGCCACCGGTGCAAAGCAGAACTGCGTGAGCCGAGTGGCGTTCGAGTTCGCCGGTAACCAGATTGCGGGCAATGATGCCTTTGGCTTTGCCGTCAATCATTACCACATCCATCATTTCGTGGCGGGCATACATTTTAGCATTGCCCAAACCAACCTGACGTTCAAGCGCACTGTAAGCGCCCAGCAAAAGCTGCTGGCCGGTTTGTCCGGCTGCGTAGAATGTGCGCTGTACTTGTGTACCGCCAAACGAACGGTTGCTGAGCAATCCGCCGTATTCGCGGGCAAAAGGAACACCCTGTGCAACGCACTGGTCGATAATGCTGGTACTTACTTCGGCCAGGCGGTGTACGTTGGCTTCGCGGGCACGGTAGTCGCCGCCTTTAATGGTATCGTAGAACAGACGCCAAACACTGTCGCCATCGTTCTGGTAGTTTTTGGCGGCGTTAATACCTCCTTGTGCTGCAATAGAGTGTGCGCGGCGCGGACTGTCCTGAAAGCAAAACACTTTTACTTTGTAGCCCATTTCGGCAAGTGATGCTGCTGCGGCTGAACCAGCCAGACCAGAACCAACCACAATAATTTCGAGGCTGCGCTTGTTGGCCGGGTTTACCAGGGCTACTTCTGAACGGTATTTCGTCCATTTTTGCTCTAGTTCGCCGGCGGGAGTTTTCGCGTTGAGTTTGCTGCTCATAGTTATCTTGTAAATGCGAATGATCGGTTGAATGAATTACATATTCCAGTTCAGCGCATCGAACCCGATGTACTTGGCAAGCTGGAAGAAAATCGGGAAAGAGCCAAAGCCAATACCGATAAGCACTGAGAAGCCGGTTCCTGCCATTTTCCAGATTTTACCGTACTTCTGGTTGTTTACGCCCAGTGTTTGGAATGCCGACTGGAAACCGTGGTTGAGGTGGAAGGCCAGCAGGAGCACCGAGAAAAGGTAGATGATGGCATAGATCGGATTCATCAGCGCCTCCGAAACTTCCATAGCCAGTGTTTCAGCTCCTTGTGCAATAGCTTCGGTTTCGTAAGGACCTACAGCTTCGCCGGTAACACGGTAAGGAACAAAGAAATTGTAGAGGTGAACTACAATGAAAAAGAAAATGATGCTTCCGGTGAGCAGCATGTTGCGTGAAAACCAGTTACTGGTTTTGCTTACACCGCTAACCGCATATTTTACCGGGCGGGCATCCATGTTGTCTTTGGTCAGCAGCAGCGCCTGCGCTACGTGAACAATGATGGCAAGGAAAAGCACTACTTCAATAATGCGAATAATGATGCTGTGCACCATGTTGTGTGAAGCCTCGTTAAATTCTTTGCCGCCATCGCCAAAGAAAAGATGCACGTTGGTGTAAAGGTGCTCTACGAGGAACAAACAGAGAAACAGCCCCGAAAGAGCCATCACTGTTTTCTTGCCGAGCGAGGAAGTGAGAAATTTCGTCATACTCCGAAATACGAATGTTGATGTTGAAAAACTTATCCGGACTGGTTCCGGAAGCGGTTACAAATGTACTTACCACAACCGATTCAGCAAGCCCAAAATTGCGATTTCATTTCGGCTTAATAACAATCCTAAATGCCACAGGTTCAACAATTGATGATGGGTTCGGGCTTATTAAAAATGAGTCTAAATAACACTCGTTGTAAACATTTAAGACTGTAAAGTGCCGGATCATGATTTTGTAAAACGCTGCAGGGTTGAACTTGGGGTTTAGGTTCAACAAATTAGTTGGGAGAAACCAAATACGTTTTAGCACAGCAAATATTTTTCACATATTTGCCGCTCAACCTCTAATCCATTACCCCAAAATCCACTTTTAAAATGATTGTTTACGGCTGGAGCTCATTTAAAATTCACTCAGCGCCAATTCATCAATACCCTTTCGGGCAAAATTTTGCCCCGGGCATTGAAGTAGAAATCCGACAGAAATACGCACATATTTTCTGGATTCCGTTTTTCAGTATCGGGAAAATGTGGGCACTCAAACAAAACGGACAAATGTTTGAAATGTCGAACGATGTGAAGCAAGCGCTTATTCAATACGGCGTTAAAACAAAAACACCGTGGTATTCATTTATCGGATTAATTCTTGTCGGTGCAGGTCTTCTCATTGCTCTGATTTCAGGAATGGTTTCGAAAAGCAGGCATCAGTCTGATCTTGAGCAGTTTAGTCAGATGGAGCAGGAAATGGCGGCCTATCTCGATAAAAATGAGTCTCAGGCAGCAGGTGCAGAGCGGTCGAAATACCTTGAATTTACCGATGCGCAGATGGGTGATATTTTGATGTTTACGGATGAAAAGTCTGCAACGGTTGCTGTTCAGGTATATGAGGCCAATGCCGATGACTACATGCTGCTGATTCCGTATCCGGAACTTTCAGGGCATTCGATAGCTGATGCAGGACTTGCAGAGTATTTTTACGACAGCACAACAGCGGTTCGCAGAGTGCGCGTTTCAAAAGAAAGCATCGGTAATACTGTAGATCGTTCAGACGGGTCTCAAACATTTGCCGGAGCCGAAGTGGCAGAGCTTTCTCATCTCACAAAATTGCCGCTCACTGCCTGGAAAGTAGAGCATCCAACAGTAGAAGTTGATTCGAATCAATAATGATATCATCGCTTATCGTACACATCATGGCAACAGGCGTTATAATAATTGCTACCGTTTTTGCTGTTATTCTGATTGCTGTTGCCTTTTTGTTTACTGAAAAAGCAAAGGTAAAACGCGGACTCCGGCGCTATCCGCAAACAACTATCGGGAGTTTCTCGCCGGGTGGTTTGGGTAGTATAAAAGGCAAAGTAGTTGCTTCGGGACAACTGCTTACTGCTCCGCTTTCGGGTCGGGCCTGTGTGTATTATCGGGTAATTGTTGAAGAACATCGCAGCAGCGGGAAATCAAGCCATTGGCACAAAATAATTGACGATGTGCAATCGGGCACCGTGCTCATCAGCGACGGCAGCGGATATGCGCTCATCAACGCCCGAAAATCACGCAGTCACATTGTAGCTGATGCGAACTACCGTTCAGGGACATTTAATGATGCAACTCCCGAACTCGAAAATTTTTTGCAGCAGCACAACCGCCAAAGCACAGGGCTGTTAAATCTCAACAAATCACTTCGGTACAAGGAAGGTGTTTTAGAACCCGATGAAGTAGTTGCCGTTGGCGGAAAAGGTGAGTGGAAAGATGCTGCAGCGCTTGGTTTTAACTTGCCGGTGCAACGCGTGCTTGTGATTACAGAGGCTGAAAATGCAAAATTGTTTCTTACGGATGATCCTGTGGTGATGGGTTGAAAAATTGGTTACCAACAAATAAATAATGGCACATAGGAGTTCGGTTTTGTTATACGTATTTAGTATTGCAACTGTCTTGATTTTTATATTTAATTATTTTAGAAAAATATCGGTCATTAAAAGACAATTAGAGCATTCGCCACCAAAAAAAATTGTTGAGTTTGGGGACGGAGAAATTGGAGCTGTATCGGGTTGTATTCAACTTCATGCGCCAACACTATTTTCGTCACTTACAAAACAGGAATGCGCTTATTATTCGGTTTCTGTTCGTTCACTTGCTGGTTTAAAAGGGCGACATTATATTCCACTAATGACTTTAGAAAAAGAAGGCAATTCTTTTCTGATAACTGATGGAACCGGTTATGCACTTGTGCTAATGCAGTCTGCAGAGTGTCATTTTCAGCCCGATGGAGAATACCAATACAGTATGTATAAAAGCCGTAAAATTCCATTGCGCGATTATTTTGAAAAATACAAACACCGGTTTGAGAAACATAATGAGATTACTCCCGGGATGATTTTTGAAGAAGTTGTCCTCTCGAAAGACCGAAAAGTAACCGTTTACGGCCGTGCAACTCGCCATTCATCTGCATCTCTCGGTTTAAGTTTGCCGGTTGATCAAGTACTGGTTTTTGCTAGTCATGCTGATGAACAAATTTATCTTTTCTAATCATCGCGAACGATCTGTTTAATTGATTCACGTTGCTAGATAATCATCGGCAAAAATTGAACGCTACCCCAATAATTGACAATGCGTGTTTCAGCACTTTCCCTATCTTTAACCCTCATTCAAGCTATTTCCAGTTATGCGTTACGCACCTATCAACAACTCGCTATTTACCGACAACCGTCGCCGGTTTGCTTCACGTATGCAACCCAAATCCATTGCCATTTTCAATGCCAATGATGTAATGCCCACCGGGGCCGACGGTACTATGAAATTTCGTCAGAACAGTGATTTGTTCTACCTCAGCGGTGTTGATCAGGAAGAAACCATACTGCTGATTTTTCCGGACTCAATAGATCCTGATCACCGTGAAGTGCTTTTTGTGCGCGAAACCAGTGAGCATATTGCCATTTGGGAAGGCGAGAAGCTGAACAAAGAACAGGCAACCGAAGTTTCGGGCGTGCGTAAAATTTACTGGACACATCAGTTCAAGCAAATTTTTTACACGCTGATGTGTGAAGCCGAGAACGTTTATCTCAATACCAACGAGCATTTGCGGGCAGTAATTGAAGTTGAAACCCGTGATGCACGTTTCATCAAATGGTGCCGCGAAACTTATCCGATGCACAACTACCTGCGCTCGGCTCCGATAATGCACGAGCTTCGTGCTATTAAATCGGAAATAGAAGTGGAGCTGATGCAGAAAGCCTGCAACCTTACCGAAAAAGGTTTCCGTCGTTTGCTCGGCTTCATCAAACCCGGTGTTTGGGAATACGAAATTGAAGCCGAACTCGCGCACGAATTCATTCGCCACGGTGCAGGCTTTGCCGGCTACGAACCCATTATTGCTGCCGGTAAAAACTCGTGCGTACTGCACTACAACATCAACAATAAGCAGTGCAACGACGGCGATATTCTGCTCATGGATTTTGCCGCCGGTTACGCCAACTACCACAGCGATCTTACACGCACAGTGCCTGTAAACGGCAAATACACCCAGCGCCAGCGCGATGTATATAATGCGGTGCTGCGCGTAATGCGTTTTGCAACAACACGCCTTGTGCCGGGCAACATGATTGTGGATTACCACAAAGAAGTTGGTCTGGCCATGGAAGAAGAACTCATCAAGCTTGGTTTGCTAGATGCTGCTGAAGTGAAAAAGCAAAACCCCGATGCGCCGCTGTACAAAAAGTATTTCATGCACGGCACATCACACTACCTCGGACTTGATGTGCATGATGTAGGCGGGAAATACCGCAAGTTTGAAGCCGGCATGGTGTATACCTGCGAGCCCGGCATCTACATTCCCGAAGAAGCGATAGGTGTGCGTATCGAAAATGATATTCTGCTCAGCAACAACGGCCCGATTGATCTCATGGCGAATATTCCGATTGAAGCTGATCATATTGAGCAATTGATGGCCGAAGCCAAAAACTAAAACAGAAACCAGCACTCGGATGGCTTCAGGCTCGGGCAAAGCAAAGACCGTAAATTCCGAAAGCAACCGCTTGCTCAAAACTGTGGTGTGCCGTGGTGCGCGCATCCGTTATTCCGACACCGGAAAAGGTCGCGCTATTGTTTTGCTGCACGGGTTTCTCGAATCGCTGGATGTTTGGTTTTACAATGGCTTTGCTGATGAACTGGCCAAAAAATTCCGGGTTATAGCTATTGATCTTCCCGGTCACGGAAAGTCTGATTGCCTCGGCTATGTGCACCGCATGGAGCGCATGGCCGATGTAGTGAAAGACATAATGGATCATGAAAAGCTGCGGCGTTATGTTATTGCCGGCCATTCGATGGGTGGGTATGTAGCGCTGGCTTTTGCTGAGAAGTACCCTGATTTTTTGCGCGGACTTTGTTTGTTTCACAGCACAGCTCTTGCCGACAGCGAAGAAAAACAACTCGACCGCGAACGGGCGATACGCATTGTAAAACGCAGTGCAATAAAATATACGCATCCGCTGATCACCAATTTGTTTGCACTGGCCAATGTGCGCTACATGAAAAAAGAAATTACCTGGCTGCGTCGTGTAGCTTCACGTACCCGAAAGCAAGGCATTGTAGCCGCACTCGAAGGCATGAAAATTCGCCGCAACCGCGAACCGGTGCTCAAATTTGCACAGTATCCCGTGCTCATTATTGGCGGCAAGCGCGATAATGTTATTCCGATACATACATTAGAAGAACAGGCAAAACTGCCCAAAACCTGCCGCTTCATTGCGCTCGACAGAGTAGGGCACATGGGCTTTATAGAAGCGAAAGAAATTACACTTACAAAGCTGCGTGCATTTACAGGAGCTTGTTATAAACGGAAGTTTACAGGAGTGTAACTCAAAACAAAATCAGTAAAATAATAGAAAACAAAAAAGCCGGATGCACACCAGCATCCGGCTTTTCGATTTAGTCTTACTAGACCAGTTAAGCGATCAACCTTACGGGGTTGGGAACTCACTGCTTTGCCGGTACACACACAAACCAACAAAGCCAGTCAAACAATTTTGCAGTCTTTGCAGACGCATTCACCAATACAAACAAGCCTTACGGGGCTTCAGAACTTTATTTAACCAACGAACCTTTACCGCAACCTTACGGGGCTGCACAAAAGAAAGAACAGAATGTAAACCGATATCGAGCGGAGTCGAGATAACGGGGCTGTCGAATTTTTACCGCAACCTTACGGGGTTGCACAATGAAAAGAATGTTTAGAAAACACAACCTTACGGGGCTGATGAATTTTTACCGCAACCTTACGGGGCTGCACAATGAAAAGAACGTTTTAGAAAACGCAACCTTACTGGGTTGCACAAAAAGAAAGAACAGAATGTAAACCGATATCGAGCGGAGTCGAGATAACGGGGCTGTTTACATTTCCTTGTCAAGTTGAGCCCCCGCAGAAAAGCGAGTGAGACTTGACAAGATTATTTTTATAGTGAAGCGGTGATCCCGCTGAAGCTCTTATTAACCCGGTCGTTTTAACTCTTTTCAGATGTAATCAACGACCGGGTCCCACACACACTCAGGAAAAAATTACTTGTACGATGCTGTAAAGAATAATACCTACACAACCCAAACCAAAGAGAAATCCAATAGTTCCAAGTCCGTCTACATGATACTCATTGCCATGTCGCGCATTTTCTTTTCGGATAACTTGCTGCCGTTTCATAACCAAACGTATTAAAGAGGTGAATATTATAATGAGGGTCTTGCATTTTCATTTCTTTATAAATAATGCAGTGTATTGAAAAAGATACAGAAGAAAAAAAGAAGACCATACCCGTTTGTATATGCAACATCCCCATGTACACAGGCAGACGAGCACAATCTTCTTTTTTCTGATGTCAACGAACGTTCTGAATAGATGACGTTTAATTTGAGTGAAGGTTGTTTGAATTAACTATTTTTAATAATCACTCATATCGCGTTATTCATTCATCGCTTCGCTGATATTTACTTTGAAGTACTTCCAATAAGTCAGAGAACTTTTTTATCGATTGCTTCATTTTGTTTGGTGAAGCTTTCTGTACAATAGTACGCGGACACACATAGTAATGTTGTGTACTTTCAACAGGTGGCGGCGTGTTCAAATCAGGCGGAAATATTTTATGGATAACTGGCAAATGCTGTTTAGGGCATTTTAGAAATTGCATTCGTCTTTAAAAACAACATAGTTGTCGAACTGTATTCTGCTGCTCTGCGGTGTGCGTTTGGCTGAAAGCAGTGTAGTTACTGCTGCTAAATCGAAACATGCAAGAGGTGCAGAAAAAAGAATGCCCGCTCTGAAAAAGAGCAGGCGTTCCAAAGCCGGGGCGCAGCTGAAATTATTCTTTCACAAAGCGTGCAGCAGAAACAGCATTGCCTTCGATAATACGAATGGTGTAAATACCAGCCGGAAGTTCACTGATCGCAATGGTCGTTGAATTACCGGCAGCCATCAGCCCGGTATCCACAATGCGGCCTGTGATGTCGGTGATGCTCCACGAAGCATTCGCAGCTTTTACTTCGTAGTTCACAAACAGCACATTGCTGGCCGGGTTAGGATACAGGCTGATTGACTTTGCCGGGGTTAATGATTCTGAAATACCAACCGGGCTTGAAAGCTGACAGGCGCAGGGCTGCTGCGGATCATACCAGTAGCGTGTGCTGTCGGCAACTTCCTGAAGGCGGACAACACTTGTGCCCGGGCCGCCGCTGCCTCTTGCAAACAAGTAGGCATAATCAAGACAAAGCGCTTCTCCGCTTTCAAATGTAAACGGTCCGGAAGCGCCTAAGCCACGGCGATCAGATGGTACGTTGTTGTTTGTGGCTTCACTCCAGTTGGCCTGTGGCACGAAGTTGGTGCCAAAGCCAAGCGGATCAGAAGCACCCGGAAACATAAAATGCGCAGGTGTTGTTCCGCCGTAACCTGTGCCGCCGTAGGTGAGCGGACTGCCATCACGCCAAGTAGAGTTCATGAAGTTGTAGTACTCAAGCACATTGGTTGGGTTGCCTGTTGGCGATGGATTGTTGCTGTAGTACATAAAGCGATTTACTTTACAGTATTCGCCCGGTTCGTCGGTGCTGCCATCATAATCGTTGTCAATTCCGTCGCCGGCATCGGCCTGCGGTCCGCGCAAAAACATTACGCCTTGTGCTGGCGGATTGGCTCCGTAAGTTGTGGGGCCGGGAGTTGGATTTCCTCCATCATTCACAATGCCGTTATAAGCATAAAACATTCCGCGGGTAACATCAGTACCGATGTAATCATCACCATAAAAACCAATATCGGTATCTGTCCATTTCGCTACAAATACATCTGAGTAATCTTCTGATGAACGGTTGTGAACACGGTAGTTCACAAACACGGCACTGTCGAGCCAGTTGCC
>CALRTD020000048.1:0-14812 GCA_943371015.1 Synechococcus sp. UW140
CGCCTTTTTACGATGGGTTCACTGCTGGCTGCCGATCCGGAAAAGTCGAAGATGAAACTTCCGGAGCTCGAAGCGGCTGACATTACACGGCTCGAATTGGCAATTGATGCTATGAACGAAGAGCTGCCGCCTATGCGAAGCTTTGTGCTGCCGGGCGGTCACATTACCGTTTCACATTGTCATGTTGCCCGCTGCGTTTGTCGCCGCGCCGAACGAAATGTGACGCATCTGGCAGAAACGGCAGAGCTGAATCAGCTTATTTCACAATATCTTAATCGTCTCTCCGACTATCTTTTTGTCCTTTCCAGGAAGCTCACAAAAGACCTTGGAGCCACAGAAACACCCTGGAAACCACGCATGTAAACAAGGGTGCTGAAAACTTTATGTTGAAAAAAAACTCAAATTGTTGAACTTCAATAATTTACTTCTTTGTAAAATTTAAGGGTTAACGTTTGATCGCCTCCATAAAATTTTACTTTTGCACGAATATTGAGGTGAAAAATAATACCTGCCTGTGCAGTGTGTAACATTTTGAACAAATCCTCGTTGTAAACAAAACAAAACATTTAAATACCCTTCGCGTATGTATTGGACCCTTGAACTTGCTTCCTACCTTGAAGATGCACCCTGGCCGGCTACGAAAGAAGAACTCATCGACTATGCCATCCGCTCTGGCGCTCCGATGGAGGTGATTGAAAACTTGCAGGAAATTGAAGACGAAGGCGAGGCCTATGAAACCATTGAGGAAATCTGGCCCGACTATCCTACCAAGGAAGACTTCTTCTTCAATGAAGACGAGTACTGAGAGCAATCTCTGAAAACTCAACATCTCATTGTTCGGCTTGTCGCGAAAATCTTTATTTCCACTTCCCGCAACATTATGGGGACGGTTTTTGCTCCGGCGTCGGCCTCAATCTTTTGAGTTTTGAGAGATCACCTGAGTGCTGGCAGCCGCTTTTACTGAAAACACATCACCGCAGAAGCGGTACATCGGGGAAACCAATACTGGTTTCCCCGGTTTGTTTTCTGCCATTTCGGCTGATGTTTTGCCGGGGTTTCGGCAAGTTTGGCAGCTACAACCCGCACTTTGTTGCACGGAACGATCATTGATGGGCATTGCCAAGCTGTTTTCACCCAAACGTCCGGCAGAAAATGCTACTTTTGCAATCCTGTCAAAGTATGCCCAATAATGCGGCTGTCTTTGTCATTTACCCGTTACGCTCATGTTCGATAGCATCGTAAAAAGTATTTCAAAACTCCTCGGCGGCTCAAAATCTGAGCGCGACGTGAAGGAGGTTATGCCTTATGTAAATGAAACCCTCGCGTTTGGTGATAAACTGCGTGCTCTCTCTATTGATGAGCTCCGGGCCAAAACCGATGAGTTCCGTAAACGCATCAGCGAATACATAAGCAAAGAAGAAGGCGAAATCCTCGCCCTCAAACTGCAAGCCGAAAATCCCGAAACTCCCATCGACGATCAGGAACGCCTCTTTGCAGAAGCCGACAGTATTGAGAAAACGGTCCTCAAAAAAATTGAGGAAGTTCTGCTTGAAATCCTGCCCGAAGCGTTTGCCGTGGTGAAAGAAACATCACGTCGCCTGGCTGAAAACGAAGAGCTTACAGTTACCGCTACCGAACACGACCGCAATCTGGCCGTGAAACGTCCGCATATCCGCATCGAAGGCGATAAAGCCATCTGGAAAAACAGTTGGATGGCTGCCGGCAATGAAGTAAAATGGAACATGGTGCATTACGACGTACAGCTCATTGGCGGTACGGTTCTGCATCAGGGTAAAATTGCTGAAATGGCCACCGGCGAGGGTAAAACCCTTGTGGCTACATTGCCGGTGTACCTCAATGCCCTTGCCGGACGAGGCGTACACGTTGTTACCGTTAACAACTACCTTGCCCGCCGCGACTCTGAATGGAACGGACCGCTGTTCGAGTTCCTCGGCCTCACGGTTGACTGCATCGACATGCACGAGTCAAACTCATTGCCGCGTCGTCAGGCTTATCTGGCCGATATTACCTACGGTACCAACAACGAGTTCGGCTTCGATTATCTGCGTGACAACATGGCCCGCACACCCGAAGAACTCGTGCAGCGCAAACACCACTATGCAATTGTGGATGAGGTTGACTCCGTGCTTATTGATGATGCGCGAACACCGCTCATTATTGCCGGTCCAACACCCAAAGGCGATAACCACATGTTTCACGAGCTCAAGCCGCGAGTTGAAACCTTGGTAAACGCACAGCGCTCCTACATCAACACCATTCTGGCCGACGCAAAAAAACTGTTTACCGAAAGCCAGAACAACAAAGAAAAAGAGAAGGAAGCCGGAATGGCCATATTGCGCTGCTACCGTGGTCTCCCGAAAAACAAAGCACTCATCAAGTTCCTCAGCGAACAAGGTGTGAAAGCCCTGCTGCAGAAAACAGAAAACTTCTACATGCAGGATCAGCAACGCGAAATGCACAAGGTAGATGCCGAACTGTTTTTTGTGATTGATGAAAAACACAATACCATTGAGCTCACAGAAAAAGGTATTGACCTTATTTCTAAAAATATTGAAGACCAGCACTTCTTTGTTCTTCCAGACCTTGCTGCCGAACTCGTAGAACTCGAACGCAAGCATACTGATGAAAAAGAACGTCTTGTTGCCAAGGAAGAATTTATCCGCGATTACAACATAAAATCTGAACGTGTTCACTCTATGCAGCAGTTGCTCAAAGCATACTGCCTGTTCGAGAAAGATGTTGAGTATGTAGTAATGAACGGAAAGGTTCAGATTGTAGATGAACAAACCGGCCGTATTCTCGATGGCCGCCGTTATTCAGACGGTCTGCACCAGGCTATCGAATCAAAAGAAAACGTAAAAGTAGAGGCGGCTACACAAACCTACGCTACCGTTACATTGCAGAACTACTTCCGTATGTATCACAAGCTGGCTGGTATGACCGGTACAGCCGAAACGGAAGCACAGGAATTCTGGACGATCTACAAACTTGATGTAGTTACCATTCCTACAAACAGAGCAATTGTACGTTTAGATCGCGAGGATCTTGTTTACAAGACCAAGCGCGAAAAGTACAATGCCGTTATCGAAGAAATTGTAAAATGTGTTGCTGATGGTCGTCCTGTACTGGTGGGTACAACCTCAGTAGAAATTTCGGAATTGCTGAGCCGTATGCTCAAACTCCGCAACATCAAGCACAACGTACTTAACGCCAAGCAGCACCAGCGCGAAGCCGATATTGTTGCTGAAGCAGGTTTAGCCGGCACAGTAACCATTGCCACCAACATGGCCGGTCGCGGTACCGACATCAAGCTCGGGCCCGGCGTACGTGAGGCCGGTGGTTTGGCCATTATCGGTACCGAACGCCACGAAAGTCGCCGTGTTGACCGCCAGCTGCGCGGTCGTGCCGGTCGTCAGGGCGATACAGGTACTTCGCAGTTCTTTGTTTCGCTTGAAGATGATCTCATGCGCCTGTTCGGTTCCGACCGCATTGCCCGCATGATGGATCGTATGGGCTTGAAAGAAGGCGAAGTGATTCAGCACAGCATGATCACCAAGTCAATTGAGCGCGCGCAGAAGAAAGTGGAAGAAAACCACTTCGGCACACGTAAGCGGTTGATTGAGTATGATGACGTGATGAACGCACAGCGCGAGGTAATTTACAAACGTCGCCGCAATGCGCTGTTTGGAGAACGTCTTCAGCTCGACATTGCCAATATGGTGCATGATGTTTGCGAAAACATTGCGACAGAAAGCAGTGAAGCGCAAAACTTCAGTCAGTTTGAAATTGATTGTCTCCGCCTGTTCGGTGTAGAATCGCCGGTGCGTCCTGATGAATTCAGCGCCATGAAACCCGGTGAGATTTCAGATAAATTGTACACCACCATTCTCGATCATTATCGCCAGAAATCAGCTCGCATGGCGCAGCAGTTCTGGCCGGTGGTAAAGAATGTTTACGAAACACAGGCTGCACAGTACGAAAACATTGTAACCCCGGTTACCGATGGCATAAAGACAATGCATGCAGTAGCCAATCTCAAAAAATGTTACGAAACACAAGGCCGCGAGCTGGTTTCTACATTTGAGAAAGGCACTATCCTTTCTATGATTGATGATGCGTGGAAGGAGCATCTGCGTGAAATGGACGATCTGAAACAAAGTGTTCAGAATGCCGTTTACGAGCAGAAAGACCCGCTGCTGATCTACAAATTCGAGTCGTTTGATCTGTTCAAACGCATGGCCGGTGAGACCAACCGCGAAATAGTTTCGTTCTTGTTTCACGGCGATGTACCCAAGGGTGATGCAGAAGCTATTCAGGAACAGCAGTTGCGCAATGCCCCGCCGCGTCAGCAGCCCCAGCCTAAACTTCAAACCACCCGCGAAGAAGTTGGAGCCGCACCGCAACAACAGCAGCAGCAACAAGTTCAGCAAGGCGAAAACGGTGCACCGCAGCAGCGTCAGCAGCCCGTTGTACAGCAGGTGGTACGGCAAGATCCCAAAGTAGGTCGCAATGATCCTTGCCCCTGCGGATCTGGTAAGAAGTATAAAAACTGTCACGGACAGTAAGCATTAAGCAGAGTAAAAAAACGGGAGTTGATCGGTAACGATTGACTCCCGTTTTTTTTGACAATAACTCATCAAGCTGCTTCTGGTGCTTTTGGGTAAATTTTAATACAAAACGAACTGTTACCAAGCTGGTTTGTTCTATATTTCAACAGCTAACCCAAGCTTGACGATGTCCCCGAATTATTCTCGTTTATTTTATTTACCAATGTTTCTGCTGCTGCTTATTGCGGGCATCAGTTTGCAGGCACAAAACGGTACGTGGACGTGGATGAAGGGGAGTAGTGCTAATAATTCTGCAGGAAACTTCGGGATTCAAGGTGTACCTGCACCCAGCAACGAACCACCGGCACTTTATGAGGTAGCACAGTGGACAGACTTGCAAGGGAATTTCTGGTTTTTCGGCGGATTAAGCAGTGTTCCGATTCAGGAAGCAACGGCACTATGGAAGTTTGATCCGATTACCAATAACTGGACATGGGTAAGCGGTACGCCTGCATTTCTGCAGTCAGGCAACTATGGTGTTCAAGGTGTGCCTTCGCCAACTAATCTGCCCGGATCGCGTGCGTGGGGCGCAGCTACGTGGACAGATGCCGCAGGTGATTTATGGCTTTTCGGAGGACATGGCTGGGATGCTTTTGGAAATACCGGTGAGCTTAACGATTTGTGGAGATATAACATTGCCACCAATCAATGGACCTGGATGGCAGGCCCCAATACCGTTAACAACTTAGGCAATTATGGCACATTGCAGGTGCCCGCCGCCACCAACATGCCCCCCGCCCGCTACGAGTCTAATGCAACCTGGGTGAGCAATTCAGGTGAACTTTGGATTTTTGGCGGGGCTTATGCCGGCTATTATAATGACATGTGGAAATACGATCCGGCCACTAACTTATGGACGTGGATGAGCGGCAGCAGTACGCCCAATTCGCCCCCAAACTGGGGAACGCTGCAAGTACCTGCCGCCACCAATACGCCGGGTGCGAGATACAGTTATTCGAAATGGAAAGACACGCAGGGCCGGTTTTGGTTCTACGGAGGTCAGTTGTTTTTATCGCCCAAAATGTCGGATATGTGGATGTATGACCCAACCACAAATTTGTGGACATGGATGGCAGGTACAAACACCAATAATCCGCAGTCAACTTTTCAGACCCAATGTCAGTTCACTTCTGCCTATCCGCAAGGGCGATATGAAGGCCGCGCTTGCTGGACAGATGAGTGCGGGAATTTTTGGCAGTGGGGAGGCTTTTCATCAGCCGGTACACTTAATGATCTTTGGATGTTTGATCCGCTCACAAATCAGTTCAACTGGATTGGAGGCAATTTTTTGGTGAATCAGCCCGGTAACTATGGAACCCAGCAAGTCCCGGCAGCCACCAATTATCCCGAATCGGCAGGAGGAAGTGTAAGCTTTCAGGATCTTGCCGGTAATTTCTGGATGTTTGGCGGCTGGACAGCTTCCGGCGACCGCACCAATGCGTTATGGCGTTATCAGCGTGATCCGCTGTGCCCGGCAAGTTCATTGCTCAATGCTACATTTTCGCTCAGTGCACCTTCTGGCGGTTGTGCTCCGTTGCCGGTTGTATTTTCGCCGGTCAGTTCAAATTCACAGGTGCAGTACAATTGGAATTTTGGCGATCCGAATACGACTGCTGATACAAGTAGTTTGCAGCAGCCCGGCTACACGTACACACAAGCAGGAACCTATACGGTAACGCTTATCATCACCGGCTCTCCATCTTGCGGCCCAAGCTCAGATACAGCTACAGTTGTTGTCACCGTTCAACCCACTCCGTTAGTTGATTTGGGAAGCGATACGGTCTTGTGTGCTTCTTCGCTGTTGCTTAATGCTGGTGCAAATGCTGCAACTTACGCATGGTCAACCGGCGCTACCACGCAAACAATAACTGCTTCGGTATCGGGAATCTACTCGGTTGTAGTTACCAATGGTGCTTGCAGCGATACCGACAGTGTGCAGGTACAGGTTGTGCTGCCGCCGTCAACAGGCAACGATACAAATATTTGCCAGGGACAATTACTTCAACTCAACGGAGGTCCCGGAACAGCTTGGTTGTGGAGCACCGGTGCTACCTCACAAGTAATCACGGTTACTGCTTCCGGAACTTATTGGGTCGAAACAACCACACTTCCTTGTGTGCTTCGCGATTCAATTGTGGTGCAGGTTGATCCGTTGCCTGTAGTAAATCTCGGAGCTGATCCGGTGGTTTGTCCTGATGACGTGCTTGTGCTGGATGCCGGAAATGCCGGAGCTGCTTATATATGGAACACCGGTGAGCAAACGCAAACGATCTTGCCGGATAGTTCGGGGACATATTTTGTACAAGTGAGTTTGGGGAACTGTTTGTCGGCCGATACAATTTATGTTTTTTACCTGTTGCGTCCGGGGTTACAGCAAGAGCTAACACTCTGCGGTGGTTTGGAGCTGGAGCTTGATGCTTCGGTTGCAGGTGCATCAGCATGGCTTTGGAATACAGGCGCAACAACCAGCAGCATTAGTGTTAGTGAGCCGGGGATTTACACCGTACTTATCACTGCCGGCTCCTGTATCATTGCAGATACAATAGAAATTAATGGGGTTTCGGGAGACGGAGCCTTGTTTGTGCCCAATACATTTACGCCCAATGGAAATGGGAATAACGATAAATTTACAGCCTATGGTGAAGGTATTACCGATTTTCACCTCCTCATTTTTGACCGTTGGGGGCAACTTATATGCGAAACTACTGATATTGTGAATGGTTGGGACGGCACTTACAAAGGCAATACCGTTCAAATCGATACGTATGTTTATCAAATCGAGTACCGATCAACCTGCACAGGTGGTGCGCTTGTTCGCCGATATGGGCATGTGAATGTGATTCGTTAAGCGATACACAAAAAAGGGCAACAGTTAGCCCCGAAATAATCGCTATTTTTGTCCTTCACACATGAGTCCCTCAAACCTTTTCTACCATATTGGCCGCTATTGGCTGCTGATGAGTCAGGTCTTTCGCAAACCCGAAAAGCGTAAGATTTTCTGGCAGCGTTTTTTTCATGAAGTTGACGCTATAGGTATCGGTTCGCTGGGCATTGTAGCCATCATTTCTATTTTCATGGGCGCGGTTATTACCATTCAGGCCGCTTTTGGTTTTGAAAGCCCGTGGATTCCGCTGTATGCTGTTGGTCTTGCCGCCCGCGATTCCATCATTCTCGAATTTTCGCCCACTATTGTAAGTCTCATTCTTGCCGGCAAAGTAGGCTCCAGCATTGCGTCTGAAATTGGTAATATGCGCGTAACCGAGCAGATTGATGCGCTCGATGTTATGGGTGTAAACTCGGCCAGCTTTTTGATTTTGCCCAAAATAATGGCTTCGGTAGCCATTTTCCCGTTTGTGGTAATGATCTCTATGTTTCTCGGACACATTGGCGGTTTTGTGCTTGGTGTGGCTTCGGGAGTTGTAACGCCGTACGAATTTGTGTACGGTATTCAGTATGAATTTCGTCCCTACAACGTGTTTTATGCGCTGATAAAAACCGCAGTCTTTGGCTTTATTATTCCTTCGGTTTCAGCCTATCATGGCTATTACACCAAAGGCGGCTCACTTGAAGTAGGACAGTCGAGCACCAACGCGGTTGTGTACAGCATTATCTCGCTGCTGCTGTTCAACTTCATTCTCACCCAATTATTGCTGGCATGATCGAAGTAAAGAATCTGAGCAAAGCATTTGGTGAGAAAGTTGTACTGCGCGACTTTTCGTTCACGTTTGAAGAAGGTAAATCGAACCTCATCATTGGCGAAAGCGGAACCGGTAAATCGGTGCTTTCAAAATGCATGGTAGGTTTGATTACACCTGAAACCGGTGAAGTGCTTTACGACGGAAAAGACTTTTTGCAGATGGATTTTGAGGCGCGCAAAGATGTGCGTCAGCAAATTGGTATGCTGTTTCAGGGCGGTGCACTTTTTGATTCGATGACAGTTGAGGAAAACGTGATGTTTCCGCTCAACCTGTTTACCACGATGAGTGAAGCCGAAAAGCGCGATCGTGTTATGTTTTGTCTGGAACGCGTTAACCTTCCGCAAGCCGCAAAGCTTTATCCTGCCGAAATCAGCGGAGGTATGAAAAAGCGCGTAGCCATTGCCCGCGCCATTTCACTTAAGCCGCGTTACCTGTTTTGCGATGAGCCGAACTCCGGTCTTGATCCGCTAACAGCTATCCGCATTGATGAACTGATTAAAGAAATTACTGAAGAGTATAAAATGACCACCATTGTCATTACACACGATATGAACTCTGTGCTTGAGATTGGTGATAAAATTGCATTTCTGCACAAAGGTGCAAAACTTTGGGAAGGCAACCGCCACGAAATTCTGACTGCCGAAGTAAAAGAGCTTTCGGATTTTGTGTATGCCACAAAGTTCCTGAAGTCCTTCCGCGAGCAGTTGCGGAAAATGTAAGTTTTGTTTCTCAGCCGTTATTTTATAAATGCCCAGATGGCTTCAACTACATCGGGATAGCTACCTGCAAGGGTTCCGTTGGTTTTATATTCGTGGCTATTGGTATTCGATTCAATAACTTTCAGATTTACATTTTCAACATAGCCGGCTGCAACAGCTTTTGCTTTTATTTCGCTAAAAATGGAGAAAGGTCTCTTGTTTGAGCAGCTTACCGCTGCTTCATTACGTAAGTCTTTTAATGTATTGTCATTATCATGTCCGAAAATAAATAGCCGCGGACCATTTGGATTCACAGAAATTGAGGAAGGAAGACCACTGCAAAGTAATGCTACATTTTTCACAGAAGAGTTATATCTTGTTGTATTATTCCCTTCAATAGATCCCAAATCAATACGTGGTATAGGATTAGGAAACGTGGTAGGGATCTGTGCATACGATTTACCGTACTTAGAGTTAAGGCAGAGCAAAATCACGTTCATAAAACTTTGCGGATAAGGATTAGCCGTGTTATAGATAACATCTGGTTGTGCATAAGAGTAAGTTGGCCGATAATTCGAATTATTTATGAAACCAGCACCTGCTGCAAGTATTCCACCAGCGCTATATCCAACAAGAGTTATGTTATTAATGTCAAAATTATATTCGCTATTTCTTGATTTTAGGAAGCGCACAGCTTCTTTTGCCTGACCGTACATGAAATATTGATTACGCTGCTCTTCTAGAGAATCAATTAAAGGGACATATTCCACTGACCCATTTTTGCATGTTGCTTTTTTGGTAAAACCAACTGCGCCATCTTCCCATTTCAGAGGTGATGTAATATAATCTACCAGTGCAACTACACAGTTGTGTTTTCTTGCAAATTCAAGCATCAGATCTCCATGTTTGAGATTGTAGTATTTATATGATTCGTCAACATGCTTGTAATAATTAAGGAGATTATATCCATGGAAAAAAATAACAAGAGGCCGGTTAGAAGAAGAATTGGACTCATTGGTATGGCATACAATATCCATTTTTAGCTGGACAGTAATTTGTTTCTGTGTTTTCAGATCAATAACTTGACGCTCGGCGTACACAATATCTTCGCCAAGAATTTTAACATTTTTGTTTACAGGTACAGGGTCTGTTATTCTCTTACACTGTTTACATCCAGAGTAAGCATAAAGAAAGGATAGCGCAAAAAACGCAATCATGTACTTTTTCATAGCAGGAGTTTTTAAGAGGTTTAAACAAGAATTAATATTGTAAATGAAAAATTAAATAATAATTTATTGATTTACGGTATATATTTTTTAACAGAAATTGTTTCCGTAAAATTGAAAAGTCTTTACAAGCGTTTGTATTACTTAATTTATTTTGTTGAGATGTGAGTATTACCTTTGTACCATGTATGAACCGCAAACACCGCATTTTGTGCTGGCCGATGGCACTTACTGCCATATACTTTCAGATCGTTTGGTAATTGCCAAAAAAGATATTCCGCCTGTATTGCCTGAGCCTGATGGAAAAAAACTCTGGTTCGAAGTGATTGGGATGAGTGTGGCGGCCTTAATTATGCTTTTCTTTTGTGTGATGATGATCTTTTCAGGCTATTTCCTGCTGGCCTTTTTAACCTTTGCATTGGCCTGTTTTTCGGCATTTGCAGCTTACCGGATGTTTGGATTTACCGATACAAAAGCGATTATCAGAGATGATATTTTACAAATTGTTTATCACCGCCGGAAAATCGGAAACGATGCATTCATTGTTTTATACACCGATCCGAAAGGCAAACCCGCCCGCCGCCGCCTCAGCATTTATGACTCGCAGGAGTGCATGGTTCAGGCGCTGCAGGTAATGGACGAGGAAGGCTTGTTTGGCGACGGGTCCATGAAAAGAACAGCGGTGCACTAGTTATTAGCCTAAACGATCAGTTTAACACGTATTGCGTTAGTCCTTCATTTCGTTCATTAATTCACCAAGTACTTCGCGTACAAGATCTTGTTCAAAGCCTCGCGAAATCAGATAGCGCATCAGTTTATACTGTCGCTTTTGCGGATGTTTTTCTTTTTCGGTTTTCGCTTTTTTCTCTGCCTGTTTTCTGAGCACGCGCATGTATTCGTTTCCGTCAATTGATGCAAGTGCTTTGCGGATAATGGGCTCGCTGATGCGATGCTGTTTCAGTTCAATTTTAATCTTTACGCGTCCCCATTGTTTGATGCGGAATTTTCCGCTCACAAAAGCTTCGGCAAAACGTTCTTCACTGATGAAGTTTGTGCTGATCAGTTCGGCTATAATATTCTCAATTGCTTCAGGCCATAAGCCCCAGGTGTACAATTTATCGCGCACTTCCTGCTGGCTGCGTTCCTGATAGGCGCACCAGCGTTGGGCTTTGGCTAAAGCCTCAGCAGGATCTGTAATCTTCTTTTCGGGCGATGTATTCACAGTACTAAAGTACAAAGCGCGGCTGTTGTTTATGCAGCCGCGCTTCGTATTTCATGAATATTGATTTACCAAATGTTTACTCGCAAACTATCAGGCCGCCACATGGGTTGGCCTTCTTTCACGCCGAAAGCAGCGTAGAACTCAGGGATATTTGCAAACGGACCATTCACACGCCATTCGGCAGGCGAGTGTACATCGGTCATCAGGCGTTTGCTGAGTTGCTTTTCGGTTTGATGTCCGAGCCAGCCCAGCGCATAGCCTAAGAAATAGCGCTGCACAGGAGTATAGCCCGAAATCTTTTCGCCCTTTTTGTACTGCTCTGTTTTCTTGAATGCTTCGAGTCCGAGCAGGATTCCGCCATAGTCGGCAATGTTTTCGCCGAGTGTGGCTTTTCCGTTGATGTGTTTTCCGGGCAGCGGTTCATAAGCATCAAACTGATCAACCATAACCTGCGCGCGCTTGATGAATTTTTCTTCATCGTCTTTTGTCCACCACTGTTTCAGATTACCGGCATCATCAAACTGACGGCCTTCATCATCAAAACCGTGCGTGATTTCGTGACCAATTGTTGAAGCGCCGCCGTAGCCGTAAACAACCGCATCATCAATAAGCGAATCTGGCATGCCCGGTATTGCAAAAATGGCGGCAGGCAATACGATTTCGTTGTTCGACGGGTTGTAGTAAGCATTATAGGTTTGCGGCGTCATTTCCCATTCATTGCGGTCAACCGGCTTTCCGTATTTCGAAATCATATCGGCAAAACGCCAGCGCATTGCATTCATCATGTTTTCGCAATACGAATTTGTACCGATCATTAATTTCGAGTAATCTTTCCACTGATCGGGATAACCAACTTTCTTTTTCATGGTCGAAAGCTTGGTCAGTGCTTTTTGCTTGGTGGTATCATTCATCCAGGTCAGCGCTTTAATGCGTTCTGCATATACTTCGCGCACCGCTTCAACCATATCGTTGTAGCGTTTCTTGGCTGTTTCCGGGAAATATTCTTTCACGAAAAGTTTGCCCAGCACCATGCCCATTGCATCGCCTTCTGAGTCGAGTACACGTTTCCAGCGTGGTCGTTGTTCGCGAGCACCCGAAAGCGTTTTTCCGTAGAAGTTGAAATGCTCAGCATCAATTGGCGTTGAGAGATAATCGGCATATGCAGCAACGAGGTGATAGCGCATGTAATTTTTAAGCGCCGGAACCGGAGTCGATTTAAGTGCTTTTTCAAGACCGCTGTAGAACTCAGGCTGACCAACAATAATTGAATCAACGCCTTTTAATCCGAAACCGGTAAATGCGGTTTGCCAGTCGATAGAAGGGGTGAGTTTTTTAGTAACATCACCCACCGACATTTTATTGTAGTTTTTGATAGGATCGCGGCGCTCTTCGAGTTTGCGCGAAACCAGTGCCAGCTTTGTTTCAAAGCCAACTACATCAGCGGCGGCAGATTGAGCAGTGGCAGCAGGTTCGCCAATGAGTTCGAGCATACGGCCAATATGCGCCTGATATTCGGTGCGGATAGCTTTGGTTGCCGAATCATTATCAAGGTAATATTCGCGCTCTTCGAGACCGATTCCGCCTTGATAAAGGCCTACAGCCATTACATCACTGTTGCGGGCATCCTGCCCGATATATGCCCCCCAGAAAATGCCTGTGCCAAGCGGTTCCATTGCCAAAGCGGCATCTACAATGCCTTTCACATCTGTTGCTGCATTAATGCGGTTAAGTTCATTCTGCAGGGGCGAAATGCCCAGTTTGTCGGCTTTGGCAGAGTCCATTCCGGTGCTCCAGAAATCACCGATTTTTCGTGTGTCGGTTCCTTCGGCAGCATTGGCTTTGGCGGCATCTTCATTTATGCTGCGCAAATTTTTATTGATTTCATCGCGTACCAGATGGCCAATGGTCCAACTGTTTTCTGAACCCGGTATCGGATTGTTTTTAATCCAGCGTCCGTTGGCATAACGGAAGAAATTATCGCCGGGATTTACTGTAGAATCTACATTTTCGGCAATGATATCGCGCACCGGATCTTTGGATTTCGATTCGGAAACGGCTTCAGAACAGGCAATAAGCATGGCCAGTGCGGCCGATGACCAGAGCAATTTTTTCATTGGGAGTCTCTTTAGATGCTGCAATATACAGCGATTTTTTTCGCCGTATGCTTGCCCTGTAACGCTTACCGACCGTTTGTAAAATATTTTTTTAAAGCTGTAACAAATTAAGAGGTGTTAAACGTCACATACTGAAATGCAGTTTAAAACTAAATGCATAATGTATTTAGCAGATTCATTGCATTCATGAAGATTACCTGCTCATCCTTCAGTTATGTTTAAATCACTGCTCGAACTAGTACTGCACCTGGCAATTGTGATGCCCACTGTTTTGTTTTTTATGAAAGACAAAACAAGAGATACATGGATGAAGATAGTATTGGCTGTAATTATATATATAGTTAATCAACTCGCATTAAGTTTGCCCAACTATGTTCCTGCCTTCAGCTGGATAAACAGTAATTGGAATTGGGATGGTAAGATCTATGGTTTATTGGTTGGTCTTGCAGGCTGGTTCTTGTTCAAACCATACTTTAAGGAGAATAATTTTTTTACTCTTCAGCAATACAAGCCCGGATTTAAACCGGCTGTATATGCAGCAATTGCCTTAACAATTTTCTCGCTGGTCCTGACGAGAGTAATGGGTTCATCTGATTTTGATACAGAAACATTATTGTTTGAACTTACAATGCCATCGCTCGAAGAAGAAATTGTATTCAGAGGAGTATTGCTTGGTTTACTTGCATCTGCCCTCAAACCACGCATGGGTAAATTGGGTAATCCGGCTGTACTGATAACTGCATTATTGTTCGGCTTTGTTCATGCACTCGGATTCAGTACTGATTACGCCATCAATTTTGATCCGCTGTTCTTTTTAATGACCGGTCTTGGCGGATTTGTTTGGGGATGGGTAACTATAAAAAGCAGAAGTATTTTGCTGGCTTATCTCTCTCATAATATATGTAACTCGCTTGGCACATTGCTAACTATGGTATAGGTTTTTCACGCAGCGGTGAGTTTCAGCTTCGCTGATGAAGACGAACGGCTGTCTGGATTTCCGGACAGCCGTTTAATTTTTCCCGAACCTTGAAACGTAGTGAAATCAAGGTATTCAGGCGTATCGAAAATTATTTTTAGAAAATTTCATGCTGTGCTGTAACAAACCGGTAACCCTGAACCGTCTTATTCATGAAACTCACCAACAACTACACAACACTAAACAACGCTGCACCATGAAAAAGCTCGTACTCTTCTTCGCCCTTTTCCTCGCTTTCACATTCACCGCT
>CALRTD020000049.1:0-14731 GCA_943371015.1 Synechococcus sp. UW140
ACAATCTCCTCAAATCAATCAATGCCATTGACCGAAAATCACACGGCAGTATTTCCTATCCAATTGCTGTTTACAGCACATTTCTTTTCTTCGATTTCTTTTCGGGCGATGCGGCTCAGAAAGCCTATTTCTACATTCCGGTTCTCACACTTGCTTTATGTGATCCGATTGCTGCATTAGGCGGAAAACGCTGGCCGTGGAAACCTTACAAAGTGGGAAGCGGCACCAAAACAATGACCGGCTCAATACTGTTTTTTGTTTCGGCAACACTACTGAGTATTGCTCTTCTTGCAACACTTTCAACCACATCAGGCATCTCACTTGTACTGCTTTCAATGTGTATTGCATTGGTAACATCAGTAACAGAAGCATTGAGCCGGAATGGTTTCGATAATTTACTTATTCCATTTGCAGCTATTCTGATGCTTGTTGCAGCAACATATTTGGGCTGGTATTCGCCGGCAATGATGATCAGTAAAATTCCAGGTGCTGTGTCATGAAGTGCATTTACGTATTCCCTGACGATCCAAACTTTTCGGCACTTTACAATGGCCTGAAATTTTCTGCTTATCCGGAAGCGATGAAGCCGCTTCGTGCAGCGCAGAACGATTATCTCGACAGCAGCCGATTAATTACTGTGCTTATCGCAGCATACAACAATGAACCTTTAGCCCGAGTTGCAATATATAAAAGCGATGCCGATGATGCGCCGCAAACACTGATACTTGGCAATTACGAAGCCGAGAACGATGAAGCAGCTGCATGTGTACTTTCCGAAGCAGAGAATTTTGCACAGCAGAACGGATTCAAAAAAATCATCGGCCCTATGAACGGAAGCAGTTGGGCAACTTATCGTTTCCGCACCGATAATTCAACTGACTTATTTTTTTCTGAGCATTGGCATCCGCATAGTTATTTACTGCAGTGGCAGAATGCCGGATTTTCTGTTGCTGAAAAATACATCAGCACAATCGACAGAAAACTTATTTGCGATTCGCCAGAGCTGCTGCTACTTGAATCACAACTCGCTCAAAAAGGACTTACCATAAGAGCATTAACAACAGAAGACTTTACGGGCGAAAAAATCAATAAGTTGTACCTGTTCAGTACAGAGGCATTCAGCGATAATGTTCTTTATGCACCAATTTCTGCTGATGAATTCAGAATGCGCTATGAAAAAACAGCCAACTATATTTCGCCCGGAAGCAGTGTTGTAATTGAATCGGCAGACGGAATGATTCACGCGCTGATGTTTGCATTCCCTGATCATTTCTGCACAAGCGAAAAACGATTTATACTCAAAACACTTGCACGAAACCCAAAATCAATTTACCGCGGTTTAGCAACTCTCCTGGGCAATAATTTAACGCGATATGCAAAGCAAAATGGCTATACAGCCGTTATTCATGCCTATATGCACGTCAATAATAAATCAGTTCGTCTGTCTGAAAAATTTTCAGGCGAACCATTTCGCGAATATGTTTTACTTGAAAAACAAATCGCATGAACAACAAACGAAAAATAATTCTCCGAACACTTATCCTGCTTCCGTTTGTTGCCATCTTAGCGGTTTGGCTGTTTAGCAATTATAAATCGCACAACGGACTTTCTTATAAAGCAATTGCAGCATCGGTAGAAATAAATGCCTCCCCGGAAACTGTGTTTGAGTATTTGGGGCATTCAGAAAAAGCGGGTGAATGGTCGGTTTTTGTTCATCACATTACCCCGCTCAATACCGATAGTTTTGCCGACGGAAGTGTTGGTATTCGCCGCCGCTGTTTCTGTAACAAGGATGAAACCGGAGTACAATGGGACGAAGTAATTACAGAAGTTGAACCCGCAAAGCGCCGTCAGTTAACGATATACAATATGAAAGAGTTTTCAATGACGGCTGATGGTTTGTACACTGAACAAATTTACACACCGCTCGACGGAGGCAAACGCTGTAAACTTACACTAACACTTTTCTATAAAAATCATGAACCGGGACTTTGGGAATTGTTCAAAACACATCTTGCCTCGTGGCGAGTTGAAAGTATCTTCAGCGAGAACCTGAGCAATATCAAACGCAACATTGAACGCGGCGTATGAACATCACCCGACATTTTTTTGAAGCAGCACAAAAGCATCCTGAAAAGCCCGCAATTATTGACCGCGATGGCAAAGAGCTTTCGTTTGGTGAGCTTGCTGCCGAAGTAAAAAAAGCAGCAGCGTATTACCGCAGTAAAGGAATAGGCCGCGGCGACAGGGTGCTGGTATTCGTACCCATGAGTATTCCGCTTTACCGCTGTGTGCTTGCACTGTTTCACATTGGTGCAGTTGCTGTTTTTCTTGATGAATGGGTAAGCCGTGAGCGGCTGGAAGTTTGCTGCCGTCTTGCAAAATGCAAAGCATTTATTGCACCGCTCAAACTACGTGCGCTTGCATTGCTTTCTGGCGAACTGCGCCGAATTCCGGTTTGGCTGGGGCAGCAGATCAAAACAGTTTCCGGTGATTCGTCTCCTGCGGCTGTTGATGATTCTGAAACAGCACTGATCACATTCACCACCGGCAGCACCGGAATTCCGAAAGCTGCCGACCGCACACACGGATTTTTGCAGGCGCAGTTTGATGCACTGATTCAGGAAATTTCGCCGGCGGCTGATGATGTGGATATGCCTGTGCTGCCCATTGTGTTGCTGCTTAATCTGGGCAGCGGTATTCCCTCGGTCATTGCCGACTACAATTCGCGTAAACCCAAAACGCTGAATCCGGAACGCATCCGGCAGCAGATTGTTGCGCACAAGGTCAACCGCATTACTGCATCGCCGTATCTGGTGGAGCAGCTTGGTTTGCATGCAGCGGCGCATCCGGGCGCAGATACAGCATTACTGCGGCGCATGTTTACCGGCGGTGCTCCCGTGTTTCCCGATCAGGCTGCGGCTATGCAGCGCGGTTATCCGCAAACACAAATCAATATTGTTTACGGCTCTACTGAAGCCGAACCGATAAGCAGAATTACAGCAGCAGAACTTGTTCAGCAAAACGAACTCAGCCGCGGGCTTGCGGTTGGACATCTTGCAGAAGCAGCAACCGTTATAATACTGCCGATAATAACAGAACCAATTGCAGTAAACAGCATTGCCGAATTAGAACAACTCCAACTTACCTCCGGAAGCATTGGCGAAATAGTAGTAAGCGGTCCGCACGTTTTGCGACATTACATAGATAATCCGGAAGCTGTAAAGCAAAATAAAATCTTCATCGGCCATGCAGTTTGGCACCGCACCGGCGATGCCGGCTTTATTGCTGAAAACGGCAGCTTATTTCTTTGCGGCCGGTGTACTTCGCTGATTTACGACAAAGCCGGACAACTGCTTGCGCCGTTTTTGTGGGAAGGAAAATTGCGATTGGTTCCCGGCATCGCAGCCGGTACAATTATAAAGCTTGGCGAAAAAATTATTGCTGTAATTGAACCGGAGAAAAATCAATCGGCTGAAATGCTGACGGCAAAAGTAAAAGCGCTCTATGCTTTTGATGAAGTAAAACTGCTGCCGCAATTGCCACGTGATCCGAGGCATTTTTCGAAAGTGGATTATGGGAAGTTGGGCGAACTACTAAAGAAGTAATTATTCCCCAACCAACTCATCCCGAAACTGCAACTCAAACAATTTCCGGTACTGCCCGTTCTCGTATTTCAGCAACTCTTCGTGTGAGCCCTGCTCAATTATTTCTCCATGATCCATCACCAAAATCCGGCTCGCATTGCGAATTGTGGCAAGACGGTGCGCGATGATGATTGAGGTACGTCCTTCAGTAAGTTTTTTAGTAGCGTGCTGAATCATACGTTCTGACTCAGTATCAACTGACGAAGTTGCTTCATCAAGCACAAGGATGCGCGGATTGTAAACATAAGCGCGGATGAATGCAATGAGCTGACGTTGTCCGGCAGAAAGCATTCCGCCGCGCTCTTTTACATTATAATCGTAGCCGCCGGGGAGACTCATGATGAAATCATGTGCGCCTACTGCTTTGGCTGCGGCTTCAATTTGTGCGTTGGTAATTTCAGGATTGTTCAGTGTGATGTTGTTGCGGATGGTATCGGAAAACAAAAACACATCCTGCAAAACAACACCAATATTGCGACGCAAAGATGAAAGTTCGTAGTTGCGAACCTCTTCGCCATCGATACTGATTGTGCCGCGCTGATATTCGTAGAAACGACTGAGCAGGTTAATGGTTGTGCTTTTCCCGGAACCCGTAGAGCCAACAATGGCAATAGTTTCTCCGGCAGCGGCGTTGAATGAAATGCCTCTGAGAATCCAATGCGGTTCTTCATTGCTTTCGGTTTCAGGATTGTAGGCAAACCATACCTTACTGAATTCAATATGTCCTTTAATAGCCGATGCATCTTTTGTTCCTTCACGCGAAATGACATCGTTCGTGTCCATTACTTTAAACACACGCTCTGAGGCAACCATACCCATTTGCAGTGTATTGATACGATCAGCAAGCATACGAATAGGGCGGAAAAACTGGTTGATCAGAATCACAAAAAACGCCACATCGCCCGGATCGGCATGGAAACCATAGATCTGTTTTCCGGCAAACCAAACTAACAAGCCGAGTGAAATTGAAACTAATATTTCGACAACCGGAAAAAATACAGAGTAATACCAAACCCCGCGTACATTGGCATCACGGTGTTTTGAGTTGATTTCGCGGAAGCGATCCATCTCCACTTTCTCGCGGTTAAATACCTGAACAATTCGCATGCCGGTGATATGCTCCTGCACAAACGTGTTGAGGCGCGAAACTTCGTTGCGTACATCGGTAAACGATTGTTTGACGGCATTCTTAAACCACCAGGTTGCCAGAAACATAATCGGAATTGTAGTCAATACAACCAGAGTAATTTTCCAGCTCACCGCAAGCATGGCGACCAGATAAATAACAATGGTGAGCATATCGCCGGCAATAACAATAAAGCCTTGCGAGAATACATCGTTAATGGCTTCGATGTCGGAAACAACGCGGGTTACAAGCGTTCCGATAGGTGTACGATCAAAATAACCGGAGCGAAAGCCCAAAACTTTTTTATGCAGTTGTACGCGCAAATCTTTTACGATGCGTTGCCCGAGTTTTGACGTACTGTAGCCATTAAAGTATTGCAGAAACGCTTCTGTAATGAGTAACAGCATCATGGCAAAACAAAAAATCAGCAACTGTGATTTGAGCGATTCTGCTTCGGCTGCGCTGGTTGCGGGCTGAACAAATTCACTTACTGTATGCCTGATGAGCATTGGCCGCACAACCGAAAGAAACGAGAGCACAACGGTAAACGCCACAGCACGCGCAAACAACAGCTTGTGCGGACGCACATAGGTCATAATGCGGCGGAGCAAACTCCAGTCGAATGTTTTTCCGGTTACAGGGCTCATCGTATGGGAAGCATTTCAGCATGTAAATCAAGATGCGCCGGATAGCGAACATCTGTAAGAAAAAGTCCGCGTGCAGGAACCGATTGTCCGGCTTCAGAACGGTTGCCGGAGTTCAGAATGCGCTGCACATCATCAACACTTAGTTTACCGCGGCCAGCATCAAGTAATGTTCCAACCGCAGCGCGCACCATATTGCGTAAAAACCGGTTTGCACCGATGGTAAAAATAAGTGTATGTTGTTCTTCACGCCAATCGGCACGGGTTACATTACACAGTGTAGTTTTTGCATTGCCGCCGGTTTTGCAGAATGCTCCGAAATCGGTGTGTTGCAAAAACAAGGCAGCGCAGGCATTCATGTGCTGAATATTCAGTTCATCGCGCAGGAGCCAGCTTTGCGAGCCGCCAAACGGGTTTTTAATACGGGTAATGTGGTATTCGTATTCGCGGTAAACAGCATCAAACCGTGCGTGAGCATTGTCGGAAACCCGCTGTATGGCGTAAACAGCAATATCGGCGGGTAAAACGGCATTGAGGTGATACGCAAACCGTTCTTCTGATTCGGGCAGTGCTTCTGCTGTTGTATCGAAGTGTGCATAAAATGCAGAAGCATGAACGCCGGTATCCGTACGACCGCAGCCAGTAACTTCAATATTTTCGCGCAGCAGCATGCTTAGTTTTGCATTGAGCACGGCCTGCACAGTGTCCTGCGTATGCGGTTGCACCTGCCATCCCTGATAGCGGGTACCTTCATAAGCCAGAAAAAGGAAGAAACGAGCCACGCTGCACGATTAATTTGAACGTGCAAAAATAGGCATTTTAATAACTCCACTTCCGTGTAAACGAGTTGTAAAAGCCCAAACCTATTTTCCAGGTTAATGTTGGCTTTTCAAACGTATTATCAGCGGTTACGGCAAAAACACCAAGGCGGAAGAGTTGTTTGCGGATGCGAATGACACGTTCAAATCCGGCAAAAATCTCTTGATGATAGAAGTTTGCATCAGGCACAATGAGTGTTCCGCCACCAACAGCCATTGTAATTTTCAGGCGTCCGAAAAGCGGAATCTTGCTCCCGAATGCCCCTTCAAAATGGTGAATGAAATTGATACGGATAAAGGTATTGGCGGTGCTCAACGTTGGCCCCAGCAACTGAAACGAACGCAACGGATCAGAGAAAAGAAACGAATCGGAACCCCGGAAATATTTATGTTCAAGCAGTCGCAGGTTTTTCTTGTTCAGAAATGCACCAAACAATACGTTCCAACTGCTGGTGCCAAAACGTTTGAGTTTAAACTCATCTATTGAACCAAATTCGATATAATCGAAATTCACTTCGCTCCCGAAAACTCCGGGTAAACCTTTGCGATAGTAAAAACGAACTTCAGGATATTTTGATCCGAGGATGATTTTTTGTTTTTTGCGGATCATGTATTTCTGACGGAAGCGGTATTTGAGCTCGAGACGGATTTCTGTTTTTACATAGCGGTCGAAACTGATCGGGGTATTGAGATCACCGAAAAGCTGCTGCGACCATTGTTCCAAACGTATATCTGTAATTGGCGATTGGTCGCTGTATTCGAATGTAAGTTCACCAAAAAGACCGTTGGTAATTTCCATCCGCTGTGCAATGCTGAACTCGCGTGTGCGCACCCAGTTGCTTCGGCTGAAGACCTGCTGCAATGATGCAAATGAGTTAACCACATCATAATAATCGCCGAAACGAACGAAAGTACGTACGAACTTCAGCGGAACGTACGTGAGTCCTGCTCCGACTTTTCCGCGCACATCTTTATTCAAAAAGCCATAGTCGATTTGCCCGTCGGTTTCGAGCAGCATTTCGTTTGAAAAACGTTTGTTAAAGCTTCCGCCGAGGCGATGACGGTAACCGCCAACACCAAAAGGAACGGCTTGTGCAATCAGCGGATCGATAAAAAAAGTATATCGTTTTTCACGATTTCTGTGTCCAACTCCGTTTAGCAGAAAGCTCCAGACATCAAGATGATTGTAGGATGAATCTTGCTGCATTTTGTATTCCGGACTGTTGTACCAAGCTTGTATGCTGTCAACTTCGTGGATGTAAAAAAGTTCTTTTTCATCGAGCTGAATACTTCTGTTATCAACCCAATAGGCGCTGTCTTTATCAAATGCATCAACTTCAAAATGTTTTACTTCATCATTAAAAAGTTTAGGCGGAAACTGCACGTTGATCTGATATTTGGAATGATCAACACGCATATTTCCAATGATGTTGAACTTTCCTTCTTTAATTGTATAGCTAAATTCGCGACGCACAGGCAGATAAATTCCGGGCGCAACTTCTTCGTAGTCGATAATGATATTGAACTCGCGGCAAAAGAGCAGTACATCAGTATTCACACTCAGGTTTACTGAAACAATGGCCCAGGTGCTGTCTTCTACAAAAATAAAACCCGAGAAAAGCGCATCAGAACGAAAGAGCGGATTGACTCCGATTTTATGAATCTGCTTGCCGTTTTCTGTAAACGTGGAAAGAAAATCGAAGCGGTAACTGAGAAACGCTGTTCCTGCAGCCGGCGAAAGCAAGGGGCGACTGGCAATTGTAGGGGCGTCAATTTGATTGCGGTAGAAGTTAAAATCGGCTGTTTGCGCATCGTTTACCAGCAGATAGGGGTTTTCGGCCATAAACTGAACCGGGGCTATTTCATGTTCGCCGTATTCAACAGACATGCTGGTGCCGTCGTTTCCGCCGCCGGTAGCATTTCCGCCATAGCTGCGCTGCTCAGTAAAATCATGCTGCGCGAGGATATTTTCTTTAAATGTTCCCGGTGCGCGGAAAAAAGTTTCGGAAACCGATTCAATTAAGTTGAGGCGTTTGTCTTGAAGAGCTTCTTCCGACTCTTTCAGTTCCTCAGCTTTCTGCTCTTTTTTTCGCTTGGTTTGAAAGCGTGCTGTAGAGTCTTGCTTTTTGCTTTTCTCTTTCAGTTTTGCCAACGAAGAATCGCGCGAGGCCGGATCATTACTGGCTTTTTCGAGTGAGGCTTTCTGGTATGTCCGGCATTGATAGGTATTGACCCGGTCCCAGTAAGTACTGCGCTTGTCAATTACCTGCTTCATAATTTCCTTGCCTTTATCGCGATCACCTTTTACGCTAACTTCAAACGTACTCAGGGTAAGTGATGATACGCGCATCGTTACATTAAGCACAACCGGCTTGGCATCAGTAACGGTTACCGTTTGTTCCAGAGATGTTAAACCAAGCTGGGAGAACACAAGTGTATAGGTGCCGGGCTTCAGCTCAAGAAAATAAGCCCCGTTGAGATTTGAATTAACACCATACGATGAGTTTTTTACCGAAACAGCAACATACGGAAGCGGCTGTCCGGTTGTATCGCGGATGGTACCTTTTACAACACCAGCCCGAAGGCCGAAGGGTAAAAAACAGAAAAAAACAAGCAAAAAGCGGAACAATGGCATGGTGTGCAAAGTTACTGTTTATCGTGACTGTTTTTGAGCGATTTTTCCAATGGCTTTGCCCTGTGACGAACGGTGTTTATAATATGTTACAGCAGGAATAATAACTTATCTGGCTAAAGCATGACGACAGCCGTACTCAAAAGTTGTCTCCGACTCTCTTTTCACGTCCAAAACAAAGAAGAATATAAATCCGACACAACATTAATTTGCGAACTGGCCTTTTTCATCTGCAAAAACAGAGCGGGAAACAGAGCGGGAAACAGAGCGAGAAGGAGAGCGAGAAGGAGAGCGAGAGCGTAAATCATTACGACACGCACTCCTTCTGTTTCTCGCTCTCATTCTGTTTCTCGCTCTGTTCCTGTTTCTCGCTCTGTTTCTGCTTCACACTGTGATAATCAATTTTGTTTTTGTAACTTGTAATTGGCTAAACACTTATAAACATGTTAAAACAACTGCTTACCTCGGGCGGATTAGTCATTGCTTTGACCTCTTCTGCAACTGCAATAAAAGACACAATTGCCGAAAAACCGGAATCAGCTGAATCTAAATGGAAGGTTGAGATCTGGGGTGGTTATATGCTCCCGTTAGGGCAGCAAGTACTCGGAACATCGGTATGGACGACAGCTAATATCGGCTATTCAGAAATTGTCCGTGGTTCATTAGGAAAGGGTTGGCAAGGTGGCTTAGGAATAAGCAGAAAAATCACAGAAAACTACTCGGCAGAATTGGGAGCAGGATATTTCAGAAGTTCGGCCTACCATTTTAAGTCATTCTGGAGCGATAATCCATTTTATATAAACGGGCCGGCAAAATCAGTCTTGCAGTTGCAGGCAATAAGAGTATTTGCAGGCATTGCGGTTCCGTTTTATGAAACTCCGAAGTTTACGCTGACTGTAAGAACGGGTGCTGCAATTGCAATTCCCAGGATGCGCGAAGATTTTATTTTCCTGCAGGATAACGGTGATACATCAGGTTATCAAACCAACATCACACATTCGCGTATTGCACCCGGATTTTATGCTGCAATACGTGCTTCAAAACAATTGGGTAAACACTGGTTCATAAATGCTGAACTTATTGGCATTGCTCAAAGCTGGGCACCAGGCAAACGGACAATAACGCGGTATGAATTGTACGGAGAAGATAAACTCCCGCAACTTAATATTTGGTCGAAAGAAATCGTTTATACCAAAGATGTTCCGGCACAACAATCCAATGCCAATCAACCGTACAAGGTTTATCGTATAGATCATACCTTGAGCAGTATTGGTTTGCAGATTGGGATTGCGCGGAGTTTCTAATTTACTTCTCGTACTCAACTTTCAAGAATTTAAATTAAAAAAACATTCCGTTCTCAATGATGCGTTTTAATTTATTGTACTGCATTTTTTCATTCATCCTGCTGAGTGCAAGCTGCGATAATGGACAACCAACAGCCGAGTATAAAGATGATGAGGCTATGGAAATAGGAGAAGGTGTACAAAATACCGATGCTGTATCCGTAAAAAAACAAACTATAGACGAGACGAAAAAAGTAATTCCCATTCCAGTCACCGATTATTCCATTACCGATACAACTATTGATTTTACCGGAACCACATTAATCTATTGGTTTCCGCCAAAAGTCATGTCAAAATATTGTATGACAATAGTGAAGCAACATGGCTGGCAGTATTTTCACGAAGGTGTAGATGCAATGACATGCTTTGAGGTAATTCGAGAAAAATCGTTACGAGAAAAGGGAGTTCATTTTATAAAATTAAACGCTGCTTATTCTACGTTGTCTGTAAAAGGAAAAGTTTTTAAAAAGCGTCTGGTGCTGGATAGTTTGATGTATAAACCGGGATTAATCGTGTTGAGAGATAAGAGGAAACCGATATTATATTCATTAATTACAAACGGCTGCGAGAATACATCGCTGGAGAAAGAAATCTTGAAACTCTAATTTGAGAAACAGAGCGGGAAACAGAGCGCGAAGGAGAGCGAGAGCGTAAATCATAACGACACGCACTCCTTCTGTTTCTCGCTCTGTTTCTCACGGAGTTTCTAATTTACTTCTCACATTCCGCTTTCAATTGTTCAAGCCACGAAAGCATTCCGTTTTCTAAGTTTTTCTGAAACGATTTTCGGAAGAGTTTAGACAAAAAACCATCCATACTTTCATCAACTTTTACGGTTATACCTCCGTTTTCGGCAACTAATGTCCAGTTATGGATGGCGCTTGCTCCGAACGTTTTACCTGTCCAGCCTAAAGCTTGGCAACTCTCGGCTGTATGTATTGCAGAGTGAATTGCAGCACCTCCGGTTTTCCAGTCGAACGTTGTGCCCGGTTTAATCTCGCCACTGACTTTAGCTTTGGGAATATCCTTGTTCCATTTCGGCCAGTTATTGACATCGGTGAGCACTTGCCAAACTTTCTCGGGTGCGGCGTTGATGAAGATCGACTTACTGCTTTTTACCGGCGCATTTTCAGTTACCGGAACAGTAAAATAAGAAGTACTGCCGACAGAGGCGGTTGCCAAACTGAAAATGGCGGTTGCTAAAATAGCTGTGTTCATGGTCGTTGTTTTTGTGATGTTGTTACTACAGCACAAAGGTGCAACGCCTGTTAACCGGCCGGCTTGATATAAATCAAGAAATCAGTTTCAGGCCGAAATACGTTTCCGTCGAAGTCTGCTCAGTGTCTCGGGAGTCATGCCCAGCATAGAAGCAATGTACTGCAGCGGCACCAGGTTAAAAAGTTCGGGGCGCTGCTTGAGCAGGAGCTTAAAACGATCTTCGGCATCGAGCGCCAAATGTGATACAATGCGCTCTTCGAGTGCAGCAAAACATTTACCGATGAACAATGTTTCAAGATGTTTCCAATTGGGAATAACCTCATTGATGCGTTCGTAGTCGCTTCCGCTGATGATCCAAAACTCACAATCGGTAAGCGCCTGAATGTTCCAGCGCGAAGGCTGCCGAAACAAAAAACTGTACAGATCAACTGCAAAATAACCTTTGGTCGAAATCCATTTGGTGATTTCCTGATCTTCAAGCAGCAGAAACTCGCGCACAATACCCGACTGCACAAAGCCCAACCGATCAGACTGCCGCCCCGTTTTCAGGTAAAAATCACCTTTCTTGAGATGCAGCGGTTTGAAGAATTTACTTATCGCATTAACTTCATCCTTGGATAAACCAAAGCTGTTATGAATGTAGCCTTCGAGTTCGGTCATGACTAATTATAAAAGTTAAATGTAAATGAATTAAATCAGAGCGAGAAAGAGAGCGAGAGCGAAATTAATTACATCTCGCTCTCTTTCTCGCTCTGTTTCTCACTCTGATTATCACCAGGTCCATCTCCGTGTAAACGGGCTGAAAATTCCGATTCCGAACTTCACGGATACATCAGGGTTTCTTAAATTATTGTCAGCAGTTACTGCATATATTCCAAAGCGCAATGGTTGTCCCCATATCCTGAAAACGCGCTCCAATCCGGCAAACAACTCCTGATGATAAAAATCAGTTTCCGGAATCATGAGTATTCCTCCGCCTACAGCCGTGGTAATTTTCAGTTTGCCAAGCAACGGAATTTTACTTCCTAAAATCCCATCAAAGTGATGAATGTAATTAACTCTGAAAAACGAGTTTGATGTGCGCATTGTTGAATCCAACAGCTGGAATGTTCGCAGAGGGTCTATCATCAATCCGACATCTGAACCTCTGAAAAATTTATTCTCAAGTGTGCGTAAATTCTTTTTATTCAAAAAGGCACCGTACAAAATATTCCAACTGCTTGTGCCCCATCTTTTCAGTCGTAAATCATCAAACGAACCAATTTCCAGATAATCGAAATTAACAGCACTGTTAAATAATTTCGGGATGCCTTTGCGGTAAAAAACACGCAGTTCGGGGTACTTAGAACCCAAAATCAATTTCTGATTTTTCTTGATGATGTATTTTTGTTTAAACCGAAAGCGAAATTCAACTCTGACTTCTGTTTTAGTATAACGATCAAAAACAATCGGAGATGCTAATGCTGAATAAATCGTATCCCAGAAGGGTCTCATTTCCAAATCGGGAATTGGGCTTTGATCGCTGTATTCAAATGTAATTTCACCAAACAATCCGTTTACCAATTCACGCCGTTGAGCAATGCTAAATTCACGGCATCGCGACCAGTTGGAGAGACTGAAAAAATCGGCAATAGAGGCGTAAGGGTTTATCCGTTCGTAAAAATCACCGGCGCGGATAAAGGTGCGTGTAAATGTCATCGGCTGATACATAAATCCCACTCCTACTGCGCCTTTTACATCTTTGCTGTGAATTCCATAGTCGAATAACCCTTCAAATTCAAACTGATTTCCATTCCTGAAACGTTGGCTATAACTACCAATCAAATTATACCTGAGACCTCCCACACCCAGCAAAGCAAATTGTTCTGTAAGTGGTGCTATGTAAAATTCATATCCCTTTGTACTATTTCTGTGTCCTACTCCATTTATCAGAAAACTCCAAATATTGATTCGGTTAAACAATGAATCACTTTCTTCAAGATGTTCCTGCGAACCAAAGTACGCTTCCATACTATCAGCCTTATCAATAAATAAAAGCTCTTTTTCATCCAGTTCTATTGTGCGGTTTGCTGTCCAGTAAATGCTGTCTTTCTCAAATGCATCAGGTTCGTAGTGCTTGACTTCATTATTAAACAGACCGCGCGGGAAATCAACATTTACCTGATAGTTGGAATGTCGCACACGGATATTGCCCATCACATTATAGTCTTCATCTGCTATTGTATAGCTGAACTCGCGGCGCACAGCCAGATAAATACCCGGACTTACTTCTTCGTAATCCTGAATTACATTAAACTCTTTACAAAACAACAGGGCATAACGACTCACACTAAGGTTTACCGAAACAATTGCCCAGGAACTGTCTTCAATATAAATTAAGCCTTCAAACAACACATCAGCAGGGAACAACGGGGTTACACCTATTTTATGAATTTTCTTCCCGTTTTCTTCAAATGTTATCTGATAGTCGAATCTGTAATTGAGCAATGCTGTATTGGCTGCGGGAGAAAGAATTGGCCTGTTGCTGATGGCCGGAATATCAATCTGATTTTTGTAAAAATTAAAGTCAAACGACTGTGCATCATTCAATAACAGAAACGGGCTATCCGCAATTACAGCTACCGGAGCCATTTCATATTCGCCATACACAGTTGTTAAACTGGTGCCATCGTTTACGATATAAGAATCTTCGTTACGTGTTTGCTGCTGAGTAAAATCATGTTGAGCAAGAATGTTTTGCTTGTAGTTGTTTGGCTTTTGAAAAAAGATTTCACTCAGTGATTCTGTAAGTGTCAGCCGCTGATCTTTAAGATTGTCTTCCATTGCCTGATACTTAGCATCCTGATTTTTCTTAAGCTTTTCGCCTCTTGCAGCTCTTATACTGTCTTCCTTACGGCTGCGCTGAATATCGGCCAGAGCAGAATCACGTTTTTCAGGCTTTTTACTCACTTTTTCGAGAGAGGCTTTTTGATATGTTTTGCATTGGTAAGTACTCACACTATTCCAATAAATACTTCTTTTATCGATTACCTTCTGCATTATTTCTTTCCCTTTATCGCGATTACCTTTTGCTGAAATTTCAACCGCTTTCAGGGAAACAACATTTGCTTTTAGCTTAACATCAAGAATAACGGTTTTTGCATCTTGTATGCTTACTGTGTGTTCCTGAGTGAGATAACCCAACTGCGAAAAAACAATCGTATAATTCCCGGGCTTTAATTCCAGAAAATATCCTCCGCCTGCATTAGCATTTACACCGTAAGCCGAGTTTTTTACACTCACAACTACATACGGAATCGGTAA
>CALRTD020000050.1:0-14632 GCA_943371015.1 Synechococcus sp. UW140
AGCTGTTCGCCTAATCAAGCAATCACTAAAATATAAAACAGCTACAAGCTTAGCGCCTCTGCGCCTTTGCGTGAAAATTTTTCATCACGCTAAGGCGCGAAGACATCGCATAAAATGTTCGACCTGTTCATTTCATCGGATTCATTGCGAGAAATGAAAAACGATACTAAATTCAATCTGTTTTGAATTTCAAGAATTGTTGATCAGCTGCAAGCTTAGCGCCTTTTGAGCTTTTGTCGAAAAAGTGTCTTTGCGCGATATTCAATTTACACAGATTAAACACAGAAATAAAATAGCTACATGCTTTGCGCCTCTGCGCCTTTGCGCGATATTTTATTATGCAGGTTAATCAAAAAAATAAAACAGCTATAAGCTTTGAGCTTTTGTCGAAAAGCGCCTCTGAGACTTTGCGCGATTTTTTTTCATTGCGCCAAAGCAAAGAGAGGTAAACACTCATACAACATCACTTCTGCTTAAAAATATATACCTCCGGCCATTCATTACCACCTGAAGTCCGGAATTCCGCTTTCTCCGATTTTACGTGATAGACTAGTTCATATTCAACATTACTTTTCAAAGAATCAACAGAAGTCCGTCCCTCCAACGCCGCAAAATGCGAATCCCAAACAATAAACGCCCCACGTGCCGGTAGCTGCCCATTATTTCTCTCAGCTTCCAGATCCCAGAGAGAGCGTGTGTACCGCACATCAAACGGATCAGCTCCGGCAAGAAAAACAATAAACGGATGCTGTGTATAAAGCGTATTTTTTTTCTGAGTATGCTCTTTTAACCATTTCCCGGCATTGTAAGCTGCATATTGACTGTTATCGATCCTGAATGGCAAGCGGCTCTGGTTCAGCGTTTGAATGGTGTTTACAACCACAACAACCATTGCCAAACCAACCGGAATCCACAGCCTGCTGCGACTTATTTTACGGTATAACAAATCGAGCGTTCCGGCAGCAGCTACAGCAGCCAAAGGGGTTACCGCCGCCATAACACGCAGCAACCCATAAGAGCCAAATAAACCGTATGCCCAGAAAATACTGTGCGCCAGTAAATAGACGATGAATGAGCCGAAAATCAATACAGCTTCTTCAGTAAAAAGTGCATGTTGCTTTTTATACTTCACCAAACGAACAATGAGCAGCACAAATGCAACGGCAAACAACACAACGCCCGAAGTTCCCAGAAATGCTTCGTTGTTTTTTATAAAGTGTAAAAACTCACCCTGCCCGTAAAGTTCTTCTCCTGTGTAAGGATTTCCGGTAATTACCCAAGCAAAATTGCCAGTTGCAATACCTCCGATCAAACTATACATCAGGGTACCGAATGCCAGTACAGGAATTTCTTTCCAATTTTTCCTGATCAGAAAAACAAGGCCAAACAACGGCAACAGCAAAAAACCTTCGGTTCGTACAAATGGAAGAAATGATACTACTACAGCCGCCCAGCTATACCGGCTTTTCATGGCAAGAAAAACAGATAATGTAAGTACCAAACTGAATAACGGCTCTGTAAGACCGCTGAGTGCAACGCTGAAATACAAAGGACTGAAAACAGAAAGCATACCGGCAACTGCGCCAAATTTGTAGCCGGCAGCACTCAGCATCCGGCTCGAAAAAAAGGCTGTTGCTGAAGCGCAGAGTATATTAAAAAACACAATGCCGTTGTAGCCAAACTGCGCGAAAGGGCTGCTGATGAATGTAAAAAACGGTTTCCCCCAGTGATGCAGCAAAAGTTCAGGATGCTTCCACGAATAATGTGAAATCTGATAATGCAAAATCCCATCACCGATATCAGAATAACCATCGGAGAGGAAATGATAAATCATTAGTACTGCAAAGCAAACCGCAGAAACAGTCCAACTCAACACTACGCTACGATCTTTTATTTCCGGCATACAAGAACTTTCTGTGTTTTGAACGTTTCAGCGGCGATTCAAAATTATTTTCTGTAGTAATGATATGTGCAAAGTAAATCAGATTTCTAAAAGCATCGGTATTTTGAGCATACTGATGCTGAAAAGACATAAAAACTTTTTGCCTCTCAAAAAGCGAAACAACTCAAATTAATATTCAGCTCCGGTCCTCTAACTGAGTATTCCGGTGATTACATTTGAAGCCATTATGCTTCACGTTGCGTGGTCGCCGGTTTATGCACATCCTTTGCCAGCGGGTCATCGGTTTCCGATGGCTAAGTATGAATTGCTGCCGGAGCAACTGATGTATGAAGGCACACTGAAAGCATCGAATCTTTTTGCTCCTGAGCCGCTTGCCGATGAGTTGATTCTGCTCACGCACGATGCCGGCTATCTGCAACGTTTGCAGCAGCAGCAGCTTACTCCTGCTGAAATCCGTAAAACCGGGTTTCCGCTCTCCAAAAGCCTCGTGCACCGCGAAGTCGTTATCCTCAACGGCACTGTAGAAAGCGCGAAGCAGGCAATAAAACATGGCGTTGCGTTTAATAGTGCCGGCGGCACTCACCATGCCTACCGCAACCGCGGCGAAGGATTTTGCCTGCTCAACGACATTGCTGTAGCTGCCACTATCTTGCTGCACGAAAATCCTGCCCGCCGCATTCTGGTTGTTGATCTTGATGTTCATCAGGGCAACGGAACGGCTGCCATTTTTGCCGGCAATAACAGTGTGTTTACTTTCAGCATGCACGGCGCAAAAAATTACCCGATGCACAAAGAGCAATCGGATCTGGATGTTGAGTTGCCCGACGGCATTGAGGACAAAGCCTATCTGCGTTTGCTGGGCTCACACCTGCCCCGGCTCATGGATGCGGTTGAGCCGGATTTTGTGTTTTATCAGGCGGGAGTTGATGTGCTGGCTACCGATAAACTCGGACGCCTCGGCTTAAGCCGTGCAGGATGCGCTGCCCGCGACCGGCTTGTATTTGAAACCTGCCGGATCAATAATGTTCCCGTTGCAGTAAGCATGGGCGGGGGATATTCCGAAAACATCAGCGACATTATCGAAGCACATGCAAACACTTACCGCCTGGCTGTGGAAATCTATTTTTAGCAACTCATTTGCACTTTATACCTCGTTCAGAACGTTATCTTTGTAATTGTCCCTGTACTTAAATGCATCGTTTATCCGTGAAGTCATCATCTTTCTTTTTCAGCGCACTCTTTATGTTGCTGTTTGCAACTCTTGATGCGCAAATCATTACGGTTAATGCCACTCCTGCTTATACCATGATTTGCCCGGGCGGCAATCAGGCTTTAACCAGCACGGCCACCGGCGGCACACCGCCCTACTCGTACAGCTGGTCGCCATCAGCCGGATTAAACAATGCAACCATTGCTAATCCTACTGCAACACCCACAGTAAATACACAATACATTCTCACCGTTACTGATGCCGACGGAACTATCGGTCGGGATACACTTTATATCGATATTAACCCGATTGGCGTTGCCGATGCCGGACCTGATACATTTGTTTGCACAGGCGGACAGGTTCAGTTGGGCTTACCCGGTAATGACAATGCTTTAGGTTATGCCTGGACGCCCTCAAACGGTCTCAGTTCAACTTCAGCAGCACGCCCCATTGCCACGCCTACCGTAACAACATTATATTCAGTAAACATAAGTTCGGCAGGATGCACGCCAAAGGTTTCAACAGTGCTGGTGACAGTGCGTCCCATTCCGCCATTAACCGTTTCACCAACAACAATTACAATTCAGGAAGGTCAAACGACAGTGCTTACAGCAAGCGGATGTGCCAGTTATTTCTGGGGGCCGCCCGATGGGCTTTCCTCCATTAATTCTGCACAGGTAAATGCAGAACCGATTGATACTATAACTTACATTATTGCCGGATTTGATTCATTCGGATGCCCCAATTATACATCTGTAACAGTAAACGTTATTCCAAACAAAGAACTGTTCATCTATAATTCATTTTCGCCCAATGGCGACGGAATTAACGACCTGTTCTACATCGGTAATATCACGAAGTATCCGAATTCACGCCTCGAAGTTTTTACCCGAACAGGCCAGCCGGTTTATTCGAAAAGTAATTACGACAATAGTTGGGATGGCACCAATTATGGAGATCGTTTGCCAGATGCCACCTATTACTTTGTATTAGATTTGGGCGACGGATCGCCGAAAATCTATGATTCAGTAACTATTGTCCGCTAACCGATGAAACGTATCACTTCTCTCTTCACCGGTTTGCTTATTGTTACCGGATTGTATGCTCAGCAGTTGCCTGACTATACACAATTTCCCGCGCTTACGCCCATGCTCAATCCTGCATATACTGGTACGCGCGGAACCATTGATGCACGTTTAAATTACCGCACACAATGGGTTGGTTTTGATGATGCCCCGGTGCAACAAACAGCTTTGGTACACAGTCGTTTGCTGAAGGGAATGGTTGGACTTGGCGCTATGCTGAGCAATGATGTAACCGGACCATCGCGCAGGTTTACCTATGGCTTTACAGCAGCATTTCACCTGCGTTTTCCGGATGTGGAATTCTCGGCAGGCATTGGACTAAATTTCACGAGGTACACATTCAACACAGCCGATTTAACCCAGCACTGGGCTGGTGATCCTGCTTTTGCTCCGGGACTTTCAACATTCGATAAGCGCAAAAATCCGACTGCGGGTTTATTGCTTTACAACGACCGGTTTCATTTCGGTCTTGGCTTGGTCAACCTGCTGCAATCGAAATACGAGCTCGGTGAAACGACTGTGAAAAACGAGAATCATTATTACTTCACATTTGGCTATAATTTTCACGGGCATCCTGATTATGTTTGGGAAAACAACCTTTTTGCAACTTATGTTGATGGTTTGCCCATTACTGTAAATTACAACCTGCGTTTGCACATCCGCGAGAAAATTATTGCAGGTATTGCATGGCGTATGCGTGATGCCGTTGCACTGCAGGCCGGAATGGTCTTCTTTAATGATTACCAGTTTGTGTATTCCTACGATCTCGGAATTTCAAAACTTCGCGGCGGACATACCGGTTCGCATGAGATTACACTCGGCTATCGCTTTGATTATAACAAGCGCGGCGGGAAGTACAAAAACTTCGACAGCTTTCAGAAACAGAAATACCATTTATTTTGATTGTAGTAGAATGCCTCACTTCGTTCGGCGGTTGTGCGGAGTGTAGAGTGTAGAGCGATAATTGTATTCTCTGTTTTTTATTGGGAATTCCTCACTTCGTTCGTTTCTACTTATGCTTCACTTCGATGGCTTAATTGAGCAACTTGTATTTCTCTTTGGCGGCGGCTCGGGTGCAGGCATTGTAGTGCCACCATTCGGTGGTGATTCCGAAAAATCCTGCACTTCGCATCACTTCCCGAAGCAGCTTTCGGTTTTCAATTTGTGCTGTTGTAAGCTTTCCGGCGGCCAGCATTTCGGCTTCGCGTGAGGGGTGTGCTTCGGGGCCGAAAAAATCGTAAGGCGTGCCCATGTCTATGGGTGTTCCGGTGCTGTCGGCAATGGTTAAATCTACCGCAGCACCGTAGTTATGCAGCGAACCGCCGTTGGCCGGATTCGATACATATTTTGAGCGGTCGAGCGGACGGTTGCGCAGCGTATCCCACATTTTTTGCTGCACACTCACCGGCCGCGCCGCATCGTAGATCAACAGCACATAACCCGGACGGCGCTTGCTGAGTTCTTTTTGCGCAGCAGCCAACTTTTGAGCTACATCTGGCTGCAAAAATGCAGTATTCAGATCGCCGTAAACATCGAAACCAAGGAAATTATCGGTTGTTGAGTATTTCAGTTCAACTAAAATGCCGGGAGCAATTAGCTGCACATTTACCAACCCGGCCTGCAGCAACGGAAGCGAAGCGGCACTGTCTCGCTTTTTGCTGTATGCTAACATTATTTCAGCACTGCGAATTGAATCTAGCAAACCAGTTTCCTTCACTGTATCTGTTTCAAGTAAAGGTGGTTCAATCGTTTCGCTTTGCGTTTCGGGCTGTTGCAAATTTTCGTTTTTTGCCACAGGTTTCACACCATCGTTACACGAAGAAAAAAGCAAGAGCAGAAATACCGGGCGCAGCAGCATTCAGCAAAGTTAGGCTTTACAGCACAACTAACTTCTGAACAACCGGTGTTCCTCCGTTTACAGTAATACTTGTAATGTATGTTCCGGCAGAAAGTTGCGAGGTATCTATTTCAACTCTTCCGTTAAGCGTTTGCTGCGTAGCTGAAAACACCCGCTGTCCGGTCAGCGAAATGATTTCGGTTTTCACTGCGGCTGACGATTCGTTGAGTATAATAGTCCATGTAGCTGCTGCGCCAACCGGATTCGGAAACGTTGTAAAAACTCCGGAAAGTTCGGGAGCAACATGGGTAACCGTACCTGTTGAGCAAACAGCAATATTACCGTTCGGATCAGTCACCGTCAAATTACACGGTATTGAACATAGTTGTATATACAGCGTGTCATTATTAGCACTAAAACCTGAAAATTGCCCGCACCCCAAGGGAGTGAAGTTGTAAGAAGATCCATTGGGTGGTTCAATAGCCCAAACTCCATCACATCCATTTACTGGAGGAATAATGTAGTATGTTGTTAAAACAGTTTGCGCGTTCACTGAAACAGAAAGCGAAAGCAGCAGAAAAAGTACAAGTTGCTTCATGATAATTGCGATTAGTTGTTTGCCAGCTTAAATTTAATGAAATGAACCTTAGTACAATGATCATTTCCGTAACCTTTTTTTGTGCTGAATTACTTCTGGTGCTTACATTCGCAACGTGGAAAGGGGAATTCCAACACTTCTTATGATTCGTCCGGCTAATTTTGGGTATAACCCCGAAACTGCCGTCAGTAATCATTATCAGCATTCATCTGCAACGGCAGCGGTGAATGTGCAGGAACAAGCGCTTAAAGAATTTGACGCTTTTGTTGCTCTCCTTAATCGTTTTGAAATCCCGGTTTTGGTTAAAAATGATGATCCATCGGTAATCCGACCGGATGCTGTTTTTCCGAACAACTGGTTTTCTGCGCATCCCCAAAAATCCATGGTGCTTTACCCGATGGAAGCCCCCAGCCGCCGCACCGAACGCCGCAATGAGCTGATCATAGAACTATGCAAAGAATTCGGCTACACCACTATTCACGACCTTACTGCACATGAAAATGAAGGCCGTTTTCTGGAAGGAACCGGCAGCATTCTGTTTGATCATGTTTATAATCTGGCCTGGGCTTCATTTTCATCGCGTACAAATGCCGATGTGCTGCTCGAAGCCTGTGAGAAATTAGGTATGCTCCCGGTTGTATTTTCGGCAACCGACAGCGAAGGCCGCCCAATTTATCATACCAACGTAATCATGGCGCTGCATCCGAAGCTGGCCATTGTCTGCTTGGATGCAATTACCGACAGCCGCGACAGGAACATGGTAGAGCGTGTGCTGCAAAAATCGGGACGTACAATTGTGCCGATATCGCATCATCAGGTTTCGGCGTTTGCCGGAAATGCCTTGTTTGTTAAAAACAGATTAGGAATTGACTATGTTGTCATCTCGGCCACAGGCTGGCGCTCGCTGAGTGCAAAGCAACAGCAGCAGATTTCGGCAGTGGCAATACCGGTTACCCCCGAAATCAGCACCATTGAGCATATCGGCGGCGGCAGTGCACGCTGCATGCTGGCCGAGCTTTACTGATTACCGCCAAACGGCATCTGAGTAAACCGTTTACACGAACCCTCAACCGTTTACACCGGGGCATTGTGTCATACCATCTCCTTTTTGTAGTTTCGTGCTTCAATTTTATCATATCTCTATGAGCAAATTCTTTTCGCGTAACTGGTTGCCCCTTGCCGGTGCCGGTGTACTGGCGCTTGCAATGACTGCTTCGCTGAACAAAGCTATTGATCCGGGTCAGCTCGATAAACGTGTTCGTCCGCAAGATGATTTTTTCGAATACGTTAACGGTATCTGGATTCGCAGCAATCCGATTCCCTCTACCGAAACCCGCTGGGGCAATTTCAATGTGCTGAACGAGAAAAGCCAGAAAGCACTTCGTGATATTTGCGAAGGCGCAGCAGCCAATGCACAGCCTGCAGGCACTGATCTGCAGCGCATCGGCGATTTGTATGCTTCGGGTATGGACTCTGTACAAATCGAGAAACTTGGATTTACAGCACTTAAGCCTGAACTGGATATTATTGAAGGGCTGAAAGACAAAAAAGAGATAACCACAGTGCTGGCCGATATGCACCTGATTCAGGTTTCGGCAGGTTTTGGTTATTTCGTAATGGCTGATCAGAAAAACAGCAACGTAAATGCTCCCTATTTCGCGCAATCAGGTCTCGGTCTTCCCGACCGTGATTACTACACTGCTCCCGAAATGAAACAGCTTACCGATGCTTACAAAGAGCATTTGGAAAGTATGTTTGCTTTGATGGGCGATGATGAAGCAACGGCAAAGAAAAATGCAGAAGCTGTTTTTGCATTTGAAGCCAAACTGGCCGACTCATCGATGACCACTGTTGAGCAGCGTGATCCCGATAAACTGTACAATAAAATGTCGGAAGCTGAATTGCAGCAAATCTGTCCGAACTTCCAGTTCCCGCAATATTTCGAGAAAATGGGCACGCCTGCTCCCGGCGATCTCATTGTTATGCAGCCCGGTTTCATGAAGCGTTTCAGCGAACTCATGAACAGCGAACCGCTGAGCACCTGGAAAGCCTATTTCCGCTGGCAGCTTGTGCATTCATGCGCCGGAAAACTCCATACGGATGTGGTAAATGAGCACTTCAAGTTTTACGGAACAATGATGAGCGGACAGAAACGCATTCAGCCCCGCTGGAAACGCGTTCTCGGCACCACAGAAGGCGCACTCGGTGAAGCTATCGGCAAAATTTATGTGGAGAAAAATTTCAGCTCACAAGCCCGCGACCGCGTAAACGAGATGGTGGATAACCTCATGGCTGCCTACAAAGAACGCATCAAGAGCCGTCCGTGGATGAGCGAAAAAACCAAGACCGAAGCACTTAAGAAGCTCAGCACAATTATGCGCAAACTCGGTTACCCCGATAAATGGCGCGATTACAGCGGACTTACCATTACCCGTGATTCGTATGTGCGTAACTACCTCAACTCTAACAAGTTTGACGTACAGTATTTGCTTTCGCGTCTCAATCAGCCGGTTGATAAAACCGAATGGGGAATGACACCGGCTACCATTAATGCGTACTACAATCCGGCTTTCAACGAAATCGTGTTCCCCGCAGCTATTATGCAGGCGCCTTTCTTTGATCCGGATGCTGATGATGCCGTGAACTACGGTGCTATGGGCGCTGTAATTGGTCACGAGCTCACACACGGTTTTGATGATGAAGGTTCGAAATACGATTCGGAAGGTAATCTCCGCGACTGGTGGACAGCAGACGACCGCAAGGCATTTGATATCCGCGCCAAAGTGCTGGTTGACCAGTTCAACAGCTATGTGGCTATTGATTCGCTTAAACTTACTGTAAACGGACAACTTACACTTGGCGAAAACATCGCCGATTTGGGCGGTCTTACCATTTCATTTGCCGCCTATCAGCGTTCGCTGGTCACAAAAGGTCAGCCGGCCAAAATCGACAATTTAACCGGCGAGCAGCGTTTCTTTATTTCGTGGGCACAGGCCTGGCGAGGCAGTATGCGTCCGAAATCGCTCATGAACATGGTAAAAACCGATCCGCATGCACCGCAGCGCTTCCGTGTTATCGGGCCGCTGTCGAACATGAAAGAGTTCTACAATGCGTTTAACGTGAAGCCCGGCGACAAAATGTACCGCAAGCCCGAAGAACGCGCTGAGATTTGGTAATTGATAAGATTTGATAAAATGCCCCCGGAAATGATTTTCCGGGGGCATTTCTTTTTTCGGTACACTGCTGAATTTCTGTATTTTTGCGGGCTGCAATAAAACAGCAGCTTATTAATACGCATAGATGGATCGCAAATCACTCATCGGCTTTGGCATTATTGCCGTCATCCTCACAGCCTGGATGACCTACTCGAACTCCCAGAATCAGAAGGAGGCCGAACTCAAGAAAAAGTACAACGACTCGGTTGCTAAAGTTGATGCTGCCCGAAAAGCTGAAGAAGACAAAAAAGCAGCGCGCATTGCCGACAGTCTGAAAAAGATTGTAGTTGCTGCCGACTCCACGCTCAACCTTGACTCACTGAAAAAAGTGCAGGAACTGCAGCGCTGGGGAATGTTCAGTGCTTCTGCCGAAGGCAAAAACGAACCTGTGATTATTGAAAACGAACGTATGCGCGTTTCAATATATCCGAAAGGCGGACGCGTAGGATCGGTAGAACTGAAGGACTACCAGACCTATAAACAGAAAGAAGAAAAATCGAAAGATCATCTGAAACTGTTTACCAATGACTCGACAAAATTCGGACTCAGTTTCTTTGATGTTAATCGCCGCCGGGTCACAACTGACTCACTGTTCTTCCAACCTGTTTCAGGCGGAAATATCAGTGTAAGCGGAAAAGAGTCGAAATCAATTGCCTTCCGTCTGTATGCTGACGGAAGCAAAGACACTTACATCGAATACAACTATACCATTACCGGAAACAGTGATCTGCTCGGTTGCACCGTAAACATTGTGAATGCCGGTAAAATGATCGGTGCCGATCAAAAAGATGTAATGCTGACCTGGGGCATGAACACGCCATCACAGGAAAAAAATATCAAGAACCAGCGACAGGTTTCAACGCTTTACTATCAGCTCGATGGCGATAAAGACATTGAAGAGTTGAGCATGGCCGAAGACGAAACCGAATCGCCCACCGGCGATTTGAAATGGGTGGCTTTTAAACAGCAATATTTTACATCGGTACTTATTGCCGATACAAAATTCTCAACTGGTCCGGTGTTTGGTATTCGCACGCCATCAGATCCGGATGCTGTAAAGGCAATGGCTGTTGAAACGCCGATTCCGGTTTCACAAAACGGCAATGTCGCTTTTCCGATGAAGTTTTATTTCGGTACTACAAAATACAAGGTGCTGAAATCGTATGATCTCGGTCTTGAAAAGCAAATTGACCTTGGCTTCAGCTTATTCGGCTGGCTGAACAAATTTGCAATTATGCCCATTTTCTCATGGCTTTCGGGCATGTTTGGCAGCTATGGCATTATTATTTTGCTGCTTACTATTATCGTAAAAATTGTTCTTTTCCCGATTGCTTACAAATCATTCCTTTCATCGGCTAAAATGCGCGTACTGAAGCCGGAGATTGATGTGATCAACGAGAAGTTTAAAGACGGCGATCCGATGAAAAAGCAGCAGGAAACAATGGCCTTGTACCGCAAGGCTGGTGTTAATCCGATGGCGGGCTGTATTCCGCTGCTGCTTCAGCTTCCGATTCTGTTTGCGCTGCTGCGTTTCTTCCCCACTGTTTTTGAATTGCGTCAGTCAAGCTTCCTTTGGGCCGAAGACCTTTCCACCTACGATTCAATCTTAAACCTCGGTGTTGACATTCCGTTCTACGGCGATCACGTAAGCTTGTTTGCGATTCTGATGACCGCCTCTACTCTGCTCTACACCTGGATGAACCAGCAAATGCTGTCAACAGGCAATCAGCTTCCGGGCATGAAATGGCTTATGTATTTGATGCCTGTCATGTTCCTCGGCTTCCTCAACTCAGCATCTGCAGCGCTCAGTTATTACTACTTCCTGAGCAACATGATTACTTTCCTGCAAATGTTCCTGATGCGCCGCTTTGTTGACGAAGGAGCAATCCGCGCCAAGATTGAAGCGAACAAGAAAAAGCCGGTAAAAAAATCAGGCCTCATGCAGCGCCTCGAAGAAGCACAGCGCCGTCAGCTGGAGCAAGGCAAAAACAACGGCAAAAAGAAATAATTTCTGCTATAATTTAAAATACTCAAAGAAGCCTGTGCAAGTTGTACAGGCTTTTTTGCTTACTCACCTCACAGGTGGCCGGTATTAGTTCGTAACCGGCTATTGCTATTCCACACATACACGTAAATTTGTATTTCCCTCTGGCACACGTAAACTAATTATTCGTGTACCTAATAACCATTTCGTATGAAAAAAGCGATCAGGCTTCTGGCCTGTGTTGCCGTATTCGTATCTATGCTTTCAGAGGGAAAAGCACAGACTTACGGCGGAGCTCGTTTAGAGTATCACAAACGGCTCGACAAACCCACACTTACTTTTGTTGATCTTCAGGCCGGCACACAGTATGTTGGCGTGTTTAAGCAGGAAAAACTGAATGCCGGCATTTATGAGTACACAACCACGCGACTGAAAAACAACTTCACGTTTAATCAGGAAATAGGATTTGCCGCTCATCTTTCTACATTCAATTATGCCAATGGTGATAAACGGAGCTTCAACCAGCGTCTTCTTGATTGCAAATTAACGCTTGGGAAAATTACCCATCGTAATATTTTTGGCGTTCATGCCGGACCTATTATGACAATATTGATCCATGGAGCTGTTAGCGGTTATAATGAAGCCAAAAGCACCAAGACTTTTTGGTTTGGCTATACAGCCGGTGCTCAATTACGTATTAATAAAGCAATACTTACTTGCCGGTATAATTACTACTTCACGAAAGCTGATACACGTTATGTAAAAGGAGGGTATACTTCGTACTACGAACTAATGAATCGCCGGTCTTACTTGTCTTTGGGAGTTGCGCTTGTGCTCAACGGAGAAGGATATAACTAACTTTCTCAGTAGATGAATAAAAAATCCGATAACATACTTTATGTCATCGGATTTTAATTTAGTTAGCAACTATAAAGTTTGATTGGGAATGAGGTAAAACTGAACGTAATCCGCTACGCCTTCTTCGAGTGTGTGAAAAGGTGTAGTGTAGCCGGCATTGCGAAGTTTAGCCATATTGGCTTCGGTGAAATACTGGTATTTATCGCGGATATCAGCAGGCGTATCTACAAATGAAATGCTCTCCGGCTGATTCATTGCGGCAAACGTACTGCGGGCAAGATCAAGGAAAGTACGTGCTTGGCCGGTGCCGAGGTTGTAGATACCTGATGCGGGCTTTTGGGTGAGCAAAAAGTAAATTACATCCGTAAGATCTTTTACGTAAATGAAATCACGCAACTGCTCTCCGTCTTTGTAATCGGGATGGTGTGAGCGGAAAAGTTTCATGCCGCCGGTGGCCGTAATCTGCCGGAAAGCATGAAAAATTACTGAAGCCATACGGCCTTTGTGATATTCGTTGGGGCCATAAACATTGAAAAATTTCAGGCCGTACCAATTGGGCGGAGTAATGGTCTGCTTCAAAATCCACTTATCCACTTCGTTCTTTGAATCGCCGTAAGGGTTGAGTGGTTGGAGTGCGGGAATGATCTCGTGATTATCATCATACCCGTGTTCACCAAGACCATAAGTTGCAGCCGAAGAAGCATAAACGAGCGGAATCTGATGCTTAACGCAAAGATTCCAGATGTCTTTGGTGTAATTCACATTGAGGCGGTCGAAAATGCTTTTATCGAACTCCGTAGTATCGGTGCGTGCTCCGATGTGTAAAATGGCAGTTACTTTTGCTGCATTCTCACTCAGCCACGGAATAAATGTATCGCGATGGATGCGTTCGCTGTATTGCTTGCCTTCGAGGTTGCGGGCTTTTTCTTCGTACGAAAAATCATCAACCAAAATAAGATCTGTGTGTCCTTCGCGGTTGAGGCGGCTTACAAGGCAACTTCCGATGAAGCCGGCGGCTCCGGTAACTACAAGCATGGTGAATTGTGTTGGAGGGGTAAAGATACGGAATGTGATTCGGCGATAATTGAAGGTTGCTGATCTATTTTAATCCGTTTAATTTTACCGTATGGGGCTAAGAATCGCATATTACATTAATAATTCAAAGAAAAAACTAGTTGACCTTGTAGTTGAAGATTATCCATTATTCAGAGATAATTACCTCAAGCTCAATTCTGAGTCTGTTGAAATTGATAAAATAGCTTTAAGTGATGAGAAACTCATCCGGTTTCTTGAACAGAATGATAATATTATTGATCTGAACATAATTTCTGATCAAATGATGAATGAGATAACTGATGAATACCTTTCTTGTTCATTAGATAATATGATCAAATTCAATTCGGAGTTTGAAATTAAAGGCCCCTGTCTCAATAAATACAATTATACTAGCAGCACTTTTTTGATTAATCAGACAAATAATAATCAGTTAATTAAACTATGGAATTACCTTATTGTGGGGCGATCAATAAAGGAGGGCTCAGTCATTACATCATTTTCTAATGATATAAGTTTTGGATTTCTTTCTGTTCAAGAACAACGTGAATTAGCGCTGCTTTTAGAAGCTAATTTTACTATCAATAAATCAGATTCAGCTTTCACAGGAATTATTCTTGTTCTCGATTTGTTGAAAGAGATGAATGAGTACTCAACTGAATTAATTTCAACAATAGATTTATAAATTGTTGTGATAGATATCTTTAATTACAACTTTGAAAATAGCCGAATAGAGTTGTATTTATTCCTAATTCCCACCATCACTTTTCAATTGCTCAAGCTATATGAATAAGTAATTCACATCACTAATTCCGGTATTTACAAACTCATATACGTGTGAATTCCAATAATTACTATTTTGGAAATCCTTAAACCCTTCCTATGAAAC
>CALRTD020000051.1:0-14611 GCA_943371015.1 Synechococcus sp. UW140
TTCGATTCTGTCTTTTTTAGAATTTACGGGAATGGTTGTTCGCGCGCAGGTAGCATAAATCTGATTTCCTGAAAGCAGCATATTGCTTCGCGGTACACTTACCAGCGCGTAATCGCTGATATTACCTGTTAAAGTGCCTTTCAGTTCCCATTGTGAAACAATTTTACCGAAACGGTTAATCATGCATATGATGCGGCTGCGCGGAATCAATACAAATACAGAATCAGGACCGTTTGTGGTAATCCCCCACATACGTCTTTCGGGTGAAAGCGAGTCGATGGCCTGAAGAGAAACTGTGGTTTCCAGTTCGCCGGTTTCGGCATTGAAAAAGTCAAGGTAAGCGGTTTCCAGCGAAAATGCACGGACGTATTTTCCGTCGGCTGTCCAGTTGCGTAAAGCTACAACAGTGGTATCTGAAAAAACCTTGTCGCCGCTTTGTTTGAGCGTAACTTCAGGTTCTCCGCAAGAAAAAAGAGTAATCAGGAAAAGCCAGAAAAAACAGGCTGTGCATTTCATACGTAAAGCACCCCTTAGTGCTTAACTGAATTTACGCCACCCGGAACCATCATGGTATGAACCACCTGCTCGGTACGCGGCTGCTCGCCGTTGGTTACGGTTCCGTTTTTCACAACCATGTAGAATACATCGCCGGCCGAATTTTGTTCACGAATAATAGTGAAGCGGCCTTGTGCAAGTCCGGTTTTGATTTCGGGACTGTGATCGAGCCACGGAAACTGAACGGCAGTAGTACGTGTTGCAAAGTAATTTTGAACAGTATTGTTTTCAATCATCTCGTTCAACTCTTCCATGCGGGCGCTCGAAAGCGATACACGGCTGCAATCGTCCATAGGTTCCGGACAAAGCCACTCTTGTGTGAGCGGATCTTTTTCGAGATGGTAGCTGAAGTCTGTTTTGTTCAGATCACCAATTCCGCTGCCTTGTTCGGAAGTTGTGCGCATGTAAGAACTTGCTTCAGAAGTTCCGTTTGCATCATTTTCTTTACTGCAGGATGCGAGTATAAGAAGACCTGCGGCGGCTGCGAAGAAAGGAAGACGTTTCATAGCGATCTGTTATTTTTCGAAAGGTACTGATTATCTCTTAGTACGACAAGCCCCGGCCAATAGTTTTACTGATCATCTCTTGCCGGATAATAACTGGTCGTTTTTTTCGGATAACTGGCATTATTGCCGTTCGTAGGCTCCCGCATCGGGTTGCCCGTCGGCTGTTCGGCTGAGGTTGTTCAGGTCAAGCGGTATCAAAGCTCCGGTTGCCACATCACCTATATTGCGTGCTGCTGAGTTGGCATTCAGCGAGTAATCCCGTTCATCGCGGTTTACAAAGGCTGGCGAAAGATTATAAACGTTCTGCACAAACCGGCTCGAATTGGAGGTATTGATGTTGGTACGAATCAAACAGTTCGAGAATTTGTAGTTAAACTGCGTGCCGCCGGTTACAATAGAATCAAGACCAAGTTCATTTTCAATGCTTCCGTCAATGATGCAGTTGATAAAATCACACTGCGTTTGATCGCGGGCGATGAATACATTTTCTGTAGGCTCGTACCAGTTAAATACTGATACAGCGGGCGTTGTACGGTTGGAGATGTTCCAGTAATTGGCAAAAGTACAGTGCCTGAACTGGCTGCGGCCGCCATAAGCAACAGCTACACAGACTTCGGCGCAATTATATACCAAAACATTATCGCCTTCCATCCAGGTTGTGCGGCCAAAAATACCGGCCAGCGACATATTCCTGATTTCCGTATTGGTTATCCGCACGGTAGGATTGGCCGAGGCTCCTGTGCTGTCGCAGAGCACGCCAACCGTTCCGTTTTTAATGATTGCCCAGTCGATAATGTTGTCTTTGCTGTTGGCCGAAAGCCAGATATAGCCCCATTGTCCGGGCTCTTCGCTGTACGACTGTTCCAGCCTGTCGCCCTGAAAAGTTACTTTGTTGCCGGGTTGTCCCAGCACTTCCAGCGTAGCACACGAATCAGCAGCAAGTACCGAGTTTTTGTGCAGATGCACTTTTGCTCCGGCTTGTATGGTTAGTTTGCAGCAGCTCGGAATAATGGCAAACCCATAAATTACATGCGGCTTGTCGTTTGTCCAGATTTCATTGCAATTGAGGACGTCATTAAAATGAAAATAAGCATCCTGCCCCACAGCATTTAGAATAACGCGCTGCACATTACCATTGGTTTCAAACACCACTGAGTCTTCGACCATAAGCGGCGAGTTACTGTTGTTCGGATTTACGGTAACATCAACAAATACATACATGCTGTCGCCGCCGCGCAAAACAATATCGCCCGTGCTCACAACCGGAAGCCCGTCAACATTAATCCTGAACGGAGAAGCGCTGCCGCCCGCCAGCCGCACCGATGAAATGCGCACGGCCTTGCTGCTGAAATTATAGACTTTGAAATTGCGTGTGGCAGAGCCTACAGTGGTAAAAACCGTATCAAAAACAACCGTATCACGCGAAAAAACAACACCGGCGTCAGGATCTTCGTCAAGCACATCGCGGCGGCAGCTTTCGGTAAACGGCAGCAGCAGGAGCAGAGGAAGCAGAAATTTTAAAAATCGCATAGATGCCAAAAATACAGGTTAGCGGCTGATTAACGCCAATTGCCCGGGCATTATTGCCGCAACTTCCTTCGTTTTACCTGAATTATCCAACCAAAACACAAAATTTTTGAACGGAAGTTGCAGAATAGTGATTTTTATCTACTTTTGCATTCCCATACGTGATATGGTAATTGTTCCAAAGCAACATGAAAAAAGGAATCCATCCAGAAAACTACCGCCTCGTTGTCTTCAAAGACATGTCTAACGAACAGGCTTTCATTACCCGTTCTACGGCGGACACAAAAGATACTATCGTCTGGGAAGACGGTAATGAGTATCCCCTCATTAAACTTGAAATTTCAAACACCTCGCATCCGTTCTACACCGGCAAAATGAAGCTGGTTGACACTGCAGGTCGTATCGATAAATTCCGTACCCGTTACGAGAAGAAAAAATAACCGGTTTTTACCAGTCATTGAAAAATCCCTGCATTTACTGCGGGGATTTTTTATTTCCGCCAATTCTTTTCCCAACTTTGTGAAATGGCCACTCAGCTTGCTTTTTTTGACGACGACTACCGCACCGCATTGTTTCCGCTTGCGGCTACACGGCCGGTATGCGAGTTCCGATTCGGTATATTTACTGTACGCGAAAAATGGGAACACCGCACCGGATTCAGTTCAGTTACCCTTACAGCCCCCATGCTTCAAGAATTTTGGCCGTTTAATCCGCAACCCGATGCCGGGTTGATTTGGATAAACGGTCGTGTAGCTCCGTCGGCTGAATTGGTGCAGGAAGTGCTGGCGTTACAGACCGGACAGGCACTTATAAAAGGCGAATTGCTGATTGCCTGCCATGCAGGAACCGACCACACCCCGCTGCTGCTTGGCGACAGCGACCACCTCCGCGTAAATTTCGATTTGCAGGAAAGCACCGGCGAAGCAATTGTCATCCGCCGCATTCACGACCTGTTTACCCACAACCGCCGGGCGCTGCAGCTTGATTTTGAGCTTATTGCCGGCCATAATTTTGTACCGCTCAGCTCTACCTGCACCGTAATCGGGCAGCATCCGGTGTACATTGAGCACGGCGCGGTGGCTGAAGCCTGTACGTTTAACACCAAAGAAGGCCCGGTGTATATTGCTGCCGGCGCCGAAATTATGGAAGGCTCCATTGTTCGCGGCCCGATTGCTATCTGCGAAAATGCACAAGTGAAAATGGGCGCCAAGTTATATGCCGACAGCACCATTGGTCCCGGCTGCAAAGTAGGCGGAGAGATTACCAATACCATTTTCTTTGCCAATTCAAACAAATCGCACGATGGTTATCTCGGCAACTCCGTAATAGGCGAGTGGTGCAACCTCGGTGCCGATACGAACACTTCGAACCTTAAAAACAACTACAGCCCGGTCAGTGTCTGGAATTACGCCATCAGCGGCGACGAAGACACCGGCCTCATTTTCCACGGTCTCATCATGGGCGATCATGCCAAGTGCGGTATCAACACCATGTTTAATACCGGAACTGTTGTTGGTGTTTTTGCAAACATATTCGGCAGTGGTTTTCCGCCCAAGTTTATTCCCGATTTCAGTTGGGGCGGGGCTGATGGTTTTACCGAATACAGCCTGAACAAAGCCATTGAAACCGCCGAACGCGTGTTTGCCCGCCGCAAAAAAACAGTTGATGCACCGCTGCGCAAACTGCTGACCTCGCTGTTTGAACGCTCGGCGCAGTACCGCAAGTTCTGAGCAGTAGTGCACAATACTGACAGTGTTCTTGCCATTAAGTCAGTCGAAACCGGCTGGCACAGCTATTGAACCATAATGCACAGCTTTACGGATGCCTGTGAAACGGCTTCCGGAAGGCTGAATTCAGCTTTTAGACTGACAGTTTGACCTTATACATCTGATGAATCAGCTTTTTTCTCCCGTTTCTTTTGATCAGTTATCTGACGACGATACTGAATTTATCCCGCTGCTGAGTCCTGAAGACGAAGAGCAGATGAACAGCGAATCGGTTCCCGAAACGCTTTCTATTCTTCCGCTCCGCAACACTGTACTTTTCCCCGGCGTAGTCATACCGATTACCGTTGGCCGCGAAAAGTCGATCCGTCTTATCCGCGAAGCCAGCAAAGGCACACGAACAATTGGCGTTGTAGCTCAGAAAAACGACGACAATGAAGATCCCGGCATTGATGATTTGAACACTGTAGGCACGGTGGCCTTCATTATCCGCATGCTCCGCATGCCCGATGGCAATACCACCGTAATTCTTCAGGGCCGCCGCCGTTTTGTGCTGGGCGAAGAAGTGCAGCGCGAGCCGTATCTGGTAGCCAAAGCCACAGCGCTGAACGAAGTAAAACCCGGAGCAAACGACAAAGAATTTCCGGCTATTATTTCATCGGTGAAAGAAATTGCCCTGCAAATTATCACCAATAATCCGCAGCTTCCGGCCGAGGCTACAATGGCTATCCGCAATATTGAGAGTCCGGCGTTTCTGATCAATTTCATATCCTCGAATATGAATGCGTCGGTAACTGAGAAGCAGGAAATTCTTGAAACCGCATCGCTGAAAGACCGTGCAACCAGTGTGCTCGGACTGCTCACCAAAGAGTTGCAATTGCAGGAACTCAAAAATCAGATTCAGAGTAAAGTTAAAGTTGATATCGACCGTCAGCAGCGCGAATATTTCCTGCATCAGCAAATAAAAACCATTCAGGAAGAATTAGGCGGAAATCCTTCAGAGCAGGAATTAGCGGATCTGCGTGAACGTTCGCAACATAAAAAATGGCCGGAGGCCGCAGCCGCAGCATTTAAAAAAGAGTTTGCCAAGCTCGAGCGCATGAACCCGAATGCCGCAGAGTATTCGGTGCAAATGAATTACCTGGAACTCCTGCTCGATTTGCCCTGGGGCGAATACACTGAAGATAAATTTGACCTCAATGCCGCCGAAGAAATTCTGCACCGCGATCATTACGGTTTAGAGAAAGTAAAAGAACGCATTCTCGAACACCTTGCCGTGCTTAAACTTCGCGGCAATATGAAAGCGCCGATTATTTGTTTGTACGGCCCTCCGGGCGTTGGTAAAACTTCGCTCGGCAAATCAATTGCAGAGGCACTTGGCCGCAAGTATGTGCGGATGTCGCTGGGCGGACTCAAAGACGAGTCTGAAATCCGCGGCCACCGCAAAACATATATCGGCGCTATGCCCGGCCGCATTCTGCAGAACCTGAAAAAAGCCGGAAGCTCCAATCCCGTGTTCGTGCTTGATGAGCTTGACAAGGTGGGCAGCGACTGGCACGGCGATCCTTCATCGGCGCTGCTGGAAGTATTGGATCCCGAGCAAAATCATGCGTTTTACGACAACTTTGTAGAGCTCGATTACGATCTCTCCAACGTGATGTTTATTGCCACCGCCAATTCGCTGAGCACCATACAGCCCGCCCTGCGCGACCGTCTGGAGATCATCGAAGTTTCGGGTTATACCACTGAGGAAAAACTGGAAATTGCCCGCCGCCACCTCATGCCCAAACAGCTGGGTGAGCACGGGGTAAAAGAAAAGCAGTTGCAGCTGAGCAACGCGGTACTTGAAACGCTGATCGAAAGCTATACCCGCGAATCGGGTGTGCGCGGACTTGAAAAGCAGATTGCCCGCGTTGTGCGTTATGCCGCCAAGAATATTGCGATGGAGCGCAAGTACGTGGTGAAACCCGGTATCGATGATCTGAACAAGATTCTCGGCCCGGCGCACCTCAAAGACCGCTATCAGGGCAACGATTCGGCCGGTGTAGTTACCGGCTTAGCCTGGACTTCCGTTGGCGGCGATATTCTGTTTATTGAAACCAGTTTGAGCCGCGGAAAAGGCAAGCTCACACTTACCGGCAACCTCGGCGAAGTGATGAAGGAATCGGCTGTAATCGCTCTGGAATTCCTGCGCGCCCACGCCGGAGAAGCCGGCATCAATCCCGATTACTTCGATAACTGGAACGTACACATTCACGTTCCCGAAGGCGCAACGCCCAAAGACGGCCCTTCGGCCGGTATAGCGATACTTACAGCTCTTGCTTCGGCATTCACGCAGCGCAAAGTAAAAAAGCACCTCGCCATGACCGGCGAAATTACCCTGCGCGGCCGTGTGCTTGCAGTAGGCGGCATCCGCGAGAAGATCTTAGCCGCCAAGCGCGCCGGTATCAAAGACATCATCCTCTGCAAAGAGAACCAGAAAGATGTTGACGAAATTCCGGCGCAGTACCTCAAAGGTTTGCATTTCCACTATGTGGAGCAGATGAGTGAGGTACTTAGCCTTGCGTTGCTGAAGGAGAAAGTAAAGAAGCCGCTTGACTTGAATGCTTCTTTTTCGAATGCTTCGAAAGGCGAGTTGTAGCCGCATCTCTAAAAATCCTAAATCTCATCGTTGGACTTGCCGCGAAAATCCTCATTTACAAGAGTAAACTCCGGTTTTCGCGACTGCGTCCGCCTCAATCTTTAGGTTTTTAGAGATGCTTGCATGTAGTTATCATTTATTTTAAATCCCCTCAGATCTGATGAAAGGATTTGGGGGATTATTTTTGGTTGATTATTATGGATTTTGTATAGTAATATTGAAAAGATATACCTGATGCGCATTATGCGTATTTTATGTATGAAGTAATGTATTGAACTGATTTATTGGTGGTTATTATAGTATGGATTGTAAGGTAGGATTTGGGGGAGTTGCGTATATTTGAGAGTTGGGTGCAAGCCTAGGAAACCCGACCGAAACGACAGAAATAGATATTAAATCCGTAAATTTGAAGCGAAATATTTAAGAAATTATGAGTAAGAAAAAACGAGTTGGTGAAGCGATAAAAGGTGTTGTGACAATAATGATGGACAGAGTGATGAACAATGTTCTCATTAACGACCCATTTATTAAAGAAAAACACCATTCGGCTAAACCTCTTTACGCAGCATTAGTTCCAGACGAAATATTTAAAGGTGCACATTTTGAAAGAAGATTTGTAACACCTTTTGGTGGAGTTTGGGAAAAACTTGCTCAAGTTGTTGCTCTTGAAGCACACGGACATTGCTCAATGGGACATAAAATTGACGGAGTTATTGGAAGTGAGAGTTTAAGAAGGATCCAAGAGGTTTTAAACAGTTTAGAAACTAAAACAAAAGGCAAGGAAAAAGCAAAACCTGATTGGTCAAAAGAACTTGAATACATACAAAAAGGCGGAGGAAAACCTATACCAGTAAGTGTAACTTGCGACATTTTTATACATAATCAAGAAACTAATACCAAATATGCTTTTGAATTAAAAGCCCCCTTGCCAAATAGTGACCAAACTAAAGTAAGCAAAGAGAAAATGTTCAAACTATTGGCGATGAATCCGAAACAAGTGGATTTTGCCTATTATGCACTTGCTTACAACCCATACGGCAAAAAATCTGACTATAAATGGACCTTTCCAATGAGATGGTTCAATATGCACAAAGATGAATCTGTGCTTATTGGGAATGAGTTTTGGGATTTAATTGGAGGTCCAGGCACTTACAAAACATTTATTTCAGAAGTAAACAAACTTGGTAAAGAATATCGTGAAAGGATTTACAGGGAGTTTTTAGAAATTGAACCACCTGAAAACATTAATGACGAACTCTTAAAATAGGAAATATGAAGAAAGTAAAATTTACCTTCATTGACCTTTTTGCAGGGATTGGAGGTTTCAGAAAAGCAATGGCTGATAATGGTGGTGAATGCCTTTATTTTAGTGAAATCAATACAGATGCAATAAACACTTATTGCGTGAATTCAAATGAGCCTGTAGAAAAGAATTTAGGAGACATTACAAAAATCAAATCTTTGCCTTCGCATAACTTATTGACCGCAGGAGTTCCTTGTCAAAGTTGGTCTATTGCAGGTAAAAATTTAGGGTTTGATGACGACCGTGGACAACTTTGGAATGACACCATATTTTTACTAAATCAATCAAAGCCCGACGCTTTTATCTTTGAAAATGTAAAGGGTTTAGTTGACCCAAGAAACAAAAAGGCGCTGACATATATTCTTGAAAGAATAAAAGAGGCAGGTTACTATGCAAAGTATTACGTTCTTAATTCTTTTGATTATGGTGTTCCTCAAAATAGAATTCGTATTTACATAATCGGGTTCAAAGATAAAAAAGTTGCAGAAGCGTTTAGACTACCTAAGCCGATTGATAACAAAGTAAAATTGGCTGATATTCTAAATGATTTTACTGAAAAAATAGAAGAAGAGGAAATTCAACTACCGAGAGATTTATTTGGAAATATCATTACTCAAAAAAGTATGAGTTTGTCAACAAGCAATGGATTGAATGATTACTTCCTTTTCAACGATTTAAGAAACGGACATTCCACTATACATTCTTGGGATATTAAGGAAACAACCGAGAGACAGAAGGAAATTTGTTATTTATTGCTCAAAAACAGACGTAAAAGTGCTTATGGTGTTTTAGATGGCAATCCTTTATCTTTAAAACATTTTCAAGGTTTAGACAATTCAATTTCTAAAAACGAACTCGAAGAATTAGTTGATTTAGAGATTTTGAAAAAAGTAGATTATACTTTTAAAATCAACCCTGATAAACTAGAAAATCTTGATGAGGAAGAACAAATAATATTAGAAAAGTGTAAAGGAGATATTTTAATAATTGATGAACTTAAAACAAGTCGAGAGTTAAAATTGAAAAAAATATCAATAACAAAGACCATTGAAACACTATTGGAAAAAGGAGTTTTGGAGTTGTTTGAATCAAGATATGACTTTAAAAACACCAAAATTAGCACAGGACTTTACGGAGTGAATAGGATTTTTCTACCGAGTTCTAATATCTTCCCTACTCTAGTGGCAAGTGACACAAACGATTTTGTTACAACTCAAATAATTAAAGCAAAAAACGAAACTGAACACAAAAAAGAATTTATTGACAAGGTTTACAAAAAAGAGAATTACAGAAGAATCACAAAAGAAGAAGCCTGTTTAATTCAAGGCTTTCCCAAGGACTATATTCTTCCTGACAGCAGAGCAAGGTGGATGAAACTTATTGGAAATAGCGTTTCTGTTCCAGTTATAGACATACTTGTAAAAGCAATAATTGAGACAGGAGTTTTTGACAAAAAAGAGACAGGAAATCAGTCAGAACTAACGACAAAGAAGAAGGCCAGCACCCAACAGGCGTTTGGCTCAATGGCGGGTGACGTGGTTAATTGAACATTCTACCTCGCATCAACTTTTTTGGTGTATTGTCAGTTTCTTGCTCCGAAATCCGCCACTGCGCCAAGCGCCAAAACGTTACCAACAAGCGTAAATAAGTGACACAACAACAAGAAATAGAACTACATAAACTAAAGTAAACCATATTACAGGATACACTCAAAATATTTTCTTTGTATCAATAAGTCAGTTTACTCCAGGGAACTATGAATATTCTGAAATTAATTGTCATTCTCTGCCCAATGGCTTTTTTCATCTCTGTTACAGCATGTAAGCGAGATAACTGTTTTGATCGCAGCCTATATAATGAATACAAAGACCGTCATTGTACAATGGATTGTCCGGGAGTTATTGGTTGCGACGGGAAATTTTATTGTAATGAATGTGAGGCTAACAGGCAGGGTATTCATGTACAGCGGTAATTTAGCAGAGATATATCAGATAAATAAGTTTTGAAGTAGAATAGGAAATTCGTGGATTAAACTTTGTGTTAAGATTAGAATCGCTATATAAAATACTTCCTAACCATTAGCAATTCCCAGCTAAACCCATTCAGTTTTGTTTAGTACAAAGATTTATTAAAAATTAGCAATCATCTAAAATTTACTGGTGTTACTTTTCGGCAGCAAACACTTATACAGTTAAACAGTTGCTTTTTGAAAAGCATTGCAGATTGGCTATTTATGCAGAAATTCTGTTATTCGGTTCAACAGATTATCGCATTACAATTTGTCATTTTTTTGAGAAAATACACTGTATTGGCTGCCGTAAAACAATTAAAATAAAACACATGAAAAAAACACCATTACTTATTGCCTTCGTTTTTATCATCAACTTTTTGCACGCACAAGTACCATCAAGTTGCAGTGTGCCTTCACTACTGGCGCAGAAGTATGACCGCGATGTAAAACAACTGGCTACAAAACGACTTTTACAACACCAAAGTCCCGACACCGCACTGGTGCGCATTCCGGCTGTGCATACCGACAGTATTTTTGCCGGACTGGCGGCAATATTCAATGCCACTTCGATACCTGAGCGCGATACGGTGTTCAATTTGTACTGTGTACATAATATAACCGGCTGGCCTTACGATTATGCAGGTTACTTGGTTAAGGTGGATACCAGTAATGCGTGGACAACGGCCTGGCAGAATTTAAACACCACCACGGGCAATCCGCTCATGGATTCCATTACATCGCGGTATCACTTAACCGTTAGTAATTTCTACAACTGGAGCATTGGAAGTTATGCCGAGCTGGCTACCGATTCATCGTACAATACGCAGGCGCTGATTGATAGTTTATTGCTCGTGAACGGAGTGCTTCTGGCGGAACTGAACAGCATTGTAGGTGCGGCCGGATTTATGGAATACAACATCCAAAACAATGCGCGCTATTACTATTTCTACTTTGAATTTGCCGATTGTTTCGACGGTTGCGATAACTACCGGCGATGGAAATTCAAAGTAAATGCTGATTGCTCAGTTGACTACCTTGGTTTCGACAACTGGAGCGTGTGGAATCCGCCGCTGCATCCGTTTCCGGGCCCTATAAATTGCAATACGTTTACTGATGTGCCCGAAGGAAATTTGCCAACCGCCAGCTGTCTGGTTTTCCCCAATCCTTCAACCGGAATGGTGCAGCTTGAACTGAGCGGTTTCGATTTTTCCGAAAATGCCACTCTTACAGTTTATTCGCTGCTTGGTGAAACCGTTTATGCATCAGCAATTACCAATGAGCGATTGGCAATTGACTTGAGCAACAAGGCGAAAGGCGTTTATTTCTTAACGCTTGAAAACGGACAGCAAAAGGTTATTAAAAAGATTGTGCTTGAGTAGCTTTATGTCATTTCTAAACCATACGAAAACAGCCGGAGTTATTGCTCCGGCTGTTTTATGTTGTTGATTTTTCTCTTTTAAACTACTTCCAGCATCGGTCGGCCAAACAGTTCAGCATAGCGCTCGCGGGTTTTGTTGATACCGGCATGTGCGGGTTGCTGGTGCTGCTGATCGCGTAAGCCGGCCACGGGAAAATCGGGAGGCAGGTGCCCGAACATGGCCATGCAATCATTGCGGTAGTTCATGGGTTCCGACTGGTGGTATTGCCACATGGTGTACATATCAGCATTGGGGTAAATGCCGGGGCCGAAACGGAGGTAAAGCTGCAGAAAGCGTTTGTATTCAACTTCTGCAGTTTCGCAGTGTTCGGCTGACCAGTTTTCGCCTTCCTCGGAGCAGCAGAGTTTGCATTTGATGCTTTCGAGGTCTATTGCGGCAATTCGCGGGTCTATACCGCAAATTTCAATTAGCCATTCAATACGATCCTGAGAAATGGATTTGTGAAACTTAGCCGAAATATCGTGGCTGGTGTAAACTCTTCGGATAGCAGAACTCATGTGCAGGGGGAATTTTTTGTACAGGTTATGAAAGCTGCAAAACCTGTTGGGCAAGCGTTAAACCCTTGCCAATGTTGCACATGGGCACAACACATCCTGAAGGATGTTGGGAGTTGGGGGAGGGTCTTAAGCATTACTTTCATGGTGCAGAGGTAATTGCTTTTACGATAGTATGAAGACTTTGTTACGTTTTAAAATAAAGTTTTTAACAAAGTTTATTCAAACGGGATGATTGTAAGAAAATTTAAAATTGATAAAATCAAATATACACTATACAATAGTTGATGTCAAGCGAATAAATACCTGTTTAAACATTCAGTCAGTTTCCCGCTTCCATGTAGCTTTGGAGGAGAATAACAGCGCTAACTTCGTCGATAAGCGCTTTGTTTTGCCTGTCTTTTTTACCTAAACCGCTGTCAATAAGGCTTCTGAATGCAATTTTGGACGTAAAGCGCTCGTCGATACGCTGAACGGGTATTTCGGGGAATTGCTTGCGAAGGTGTTTTACAAAAGCTTCAACGTGTTGGGTAGCATCGGTAGGCTGACCGTTTAGCCGTTTAGGTTCGCCAACGATAAACGTTTCAACAGGTTCTTTTTTGATGTAATCGGTCAGCCAGGCAAGCAGATCTTTGCTGTGAACGGTGGTTAAACCTGTGGCAATGAGTTTTAGCGGATCTGTAACCGCTATTCCGCAGCGTTTGGTGCCATAATCGATTGCCAGAAGCCTTGCCATGCGGCAAAGGTAATTCAGGTTTGGGGCTGCGTTGAAAAAATTAACGGAAATACACCTACAAATTTTCGCATAAGCCTTTTTGCCGTACTACCTTCGCACTCCATTTATAACAGCTATGCAAGAATTTATTGAAGAAATCTGGAACGATCGCACTTTGCTTTCCAATGCCGATGCACAATCGGTAATTCATGATGTAGTAGAATCGCTCGACAAAGGTCAGCTCCGTGTGGCCGAGCCGCTGTCTGACGGAAGCTGGCGGGTAAATGATTGGGTAAAGAAAGCCGTAATCATGTATTTCCCGATTCGCCAGATGGAAACACTTGAAGCCGGTCCGCTCGAGTTTTACGATAAAATGCCCCTCAAGCGCAATTACGAAGCGCTTGGCGTGCGCGTGGTTCCGCATGCTGTAGCCCGCCACGGCGCTTACTTAGCCAAAGGCGTAATTCTTATGCCCAGCTATGTAAACATTGGCGCTTATGTTGACAGCGGCACCATGGTTGACACCTGGGCCACCGTAGGCTCGTGCGCACAAATTGGTAAAAACGTTCACCTGAGCGGCGGAGTAGGAATTGGCGGGGTGCTTGAACCTGTTCAGGCTGCACCGGTAATTGTAGAAGACGGCTGCTTTATCGGCTCCCGCTGCATTGTAGTAGAAGGCGTTCATGTTGGCCGCGAAGCCGTACTTGGGGCAAACGTGGTGCTTACAGCCTCTACCAAAATTATAGATGTAACCGGCAGCACACCGGTTGAGCATAAAGGTTATGTGCCTGAGCGCTCGGTAGTGATTCCCGGCAGCTATACCAAAACTTTCCCGGCCGGCGAGTATCAGGTACCCTGCGCACTCATTATCGGGCAGCGCAAAGCCAGTACCGATCTCAAAACCTCGCTGAACGATGCCCTGCGCGATTTCAGCGTAGCGGTTTAAGTTTTAACTTTCGCCTTGTGAGTTCCGCAGCCCTGCAACGCATCCTCATTATCCAGACCGCCTTTACCGGCGATGTGGTTTTGGCTACTCCTGTGGCCGAGAAGCTGCATGCACATTATCCGCAGGCCGAAATTGATCTGCTGGTGCGCAAAGGCAACGAGGGCTTGCTGACCAATCATCCGTTTCTGCATCAGGTGCTGATCTGGAACAAGAAAGAAGGCAAACTCAAAAATCTGTTTGGCCTGCTGCGCCGCATCCGTAAGCGGAAGTATGATGTAGTCATTACACTGCACCGCTTCGCCTCGTCGGGCATTCTGGCCGGGTTTTCGGGCGCAAAACAACGCATCGGATTCGATAAAAACCCGATGAGCTGGATGTTTACCCGAAAGCTCCCGCACGAAATAGGCTCGGGCAAACACGAAATCCGCCGCAACCTTGATCTGATTGTACACCTTACCGACGGTGAAACTCAGGCTCCGCGCCTGTACCCAACACCGGCCGACGAAAAAGCGGTGTCGTTTCACAAAGCTGCCGGACCGTATATCTGCATTGCGCCTGCATCGGTGTGGTTTACCAAGCAATGGCCGGCCACGCAGTGGATAAAACTGATCGGGCTGGTTCCGGCGCAGTATCGCATCTATTTGCTCGGGGCTCCCGGCGATGCCGAGCTTTGCGAAAAAATTCTCCGCGACTCCGGCCGGGCGCAGGTGATGAACATGGCCGGACAGTTGAACTTTCTGCAATCGGTAT
>CALRTD020000052.1:0-14405 GCA_943371015.1 Synechococcus sp. UW140
GAATTTCGGTTTTCAGTTTTTGTCCGCCGGTTTCTGTATGCACATTCCGATCATCATTGTAGATTGCGAATATCATCTGGTCGCCTTTGATGCACGGATAATCGCCGCTGCTCAGCGGATTATAAAGCCCATCTGAGTTTACATCTACAAACTGGGCGAGCTGACTTGCTTGTCCTTGCGTGCTGTCGCCGTTTCCCGGCCACGAGAGAATTACTGCGGGAACGGTATAGCCCGGCCAGATGCTCTGGTTGGCAAACCAGGTTACAAAACTATCGACTTGCGATTTATTGATTTTCCAAACCTGAGCCCATTGCGTATCGAAAGTGGTCGTGTAAGCTGTGGCATTAGAAACCGGTCCGCCGAAGAAATCGGCACCGGTTTGCGAATAGGTTTGTGCACCCATGTGCAGTATGCCCGCAGTATCATAACCGCCAATCCATAAGGCATCAGCGTAAATTGTGTTCTTGCCGGAGTTGGCTGGCACTTCAAACTGTGCGGCATAAGTAGTGTAATTGGTAAATAAGCTGCCGTTTGAATTAACACCGGCAAATGCCTGATTTACATCGAGCACTGCGTAACCTAAAGCAGTTTGTGCCAATGAAACCTGAAAGAAACTTGAAATTAAAACGACGCTGAATAGTAGTTTTTTGTTCATAGCAAATGAATTGAAATGAATTGATGATGAATTGCAATGAAGCGCAAACTTTTAGCGAGGATGGTGCCGAGGGGATTCGGGGGCTGGGGTTTGCATTACCGGAAAGAGCCGGGGAACAGCCAGACAGCCGATACAACATCCCCACGTGTACCAATCATCATACCGTTCCCCGGGCATTGCTGCCCTGCTCTTTGTCTTCAATGTTTTCAAAGAATCCGAATTGCTTCGGATGTATTACTATGCAATTATAATCGTTACAGTTTTATGTATGTAATCACTTTGATATGTGGCGGCTGAAAAGACGTAAACGGAAAAATAGTTTCTAAAACTGGCAGACAAGCCGAATCGTTTTCATGCGAAAGGTCGATTGCATGGATAAGCGGAAGCATAGACAAATGAAGATGCGAACAGGAGTTGCTGCAAAACAAAACCGGCCAATCGTTTTGATTAGCCGGTGCAGATATCTTTACTATGCTGTGAAATCAGATTTTGTTTAGTCGCTGGAGGAATGCGTCTTTTTTGCGGCGCGAGATTTCAATCTGCGAACCGTCAGACATTACTGCATAACCACCGTCGGTTTTCAGGTAGCGCACTACATGATTAATGTTGATGAGGTGGTGGTGGTGTACGCGAATAAAATCGTTTTCGGGCAAAAGGTCTTCGTAGTGTTTCAGACTTGCAGAAACCAGCAGGCGCTTTTTGCTTTCGAGGAAAAAGCTGGTGTAACTTCCGTCGGCTTCGCAGCGGATGATGTCTTTTACATTCACAATCTCATACGCATTACCGGTGGGCAGCGTAATCTTGGTGTATTGTTCCGAAGGCTTCCGAAAATTCTGAAGCAGAAATTTCAGGTTTTCGAGGTTATCGTTGCCGGATTGTTTTTTCTGGATTTTTTCAACCGCAGTTTTCAGCTCATCACCGTCGATAGGTTTCAGCAGATAGTCGATGGCGCTGTATTTGATGGCGCGCAGCGCATGCTGGTCTGAGGCAGTGGTGAAAATAACATCGAAGCTGGGTTCGGGAAGTTGTTCGAGCAAATCAAACCCGCTTCCGTCGGCCATTTCAATGTCAAGAAAAACCAGATTCGGATTTACTTTGCGGATCAGCGCAACGCCTTTGGTAACCGAATCAGCAGTATCAATTACCTGAACTTCGGGGCAATAATTTTTAACGAGTGTTTCGAGAACTTCGCGGCTCTTGGTTTCGTCTTCAACAATAACGGCAGTAATCATAGCGTGGTCAGATAATTGAATTTAGGTTTCATGCGGACGCAAATTAGGAAACAGGTATGAATATATCAACCCGTGTACCCGAAGGTTCCTGATTTACATCGTATAAATCGGTGATCGACATGCTGAGATTGCTGCCGTTCAGCCGGTTGATGAGTTCGAGACGATCGTTGGTGATTTTCATGCCCAGCGATTTATGGTCTTTTTGTTTAGACAGTTGCCGGATTGCACGTGATCGTTCGCGACCAATTCCGTTGTCGGTAATACTGCAGATCATTGTGTTTTCCTGCAGCCTGAAACTGATGAGCAGTTTTCCGTTATCGCCGCGCGGCATGAGTCCGTGCAGAATTGCATTTTCAATGTATGGTTGCAGCAGCATTGGCGGGATTTCGATGTAATCAATATCAATATCATCGCTGATGTCAACTTCCCAGGTAAATCGGTTTTCAAAACGTAATGCTTCGAGATCAAGATAATGCTGGAGGTATTCAAGTTCTTCGCGCACGGTAATTGATGCTTTCTCTGAGTTGTAGAGAATAATGCGAATCAGTCGCGCAAATTTATTGAGGTACTTGCCTGCATCGGCCGATTTATTTTTGAGGATGAAGTGCTGTATTGAGTTGAGTGAGTTAAATACAAAGTGCGGATTCATTTGCGCGCGCAATGCTTTGAGTTCGTTGCGCGACATCGCTACCTGCGTATCGGCTTCAAGTCGTTCGCGGCGTTTGATCTGGCGGATACGAAGCAGTACAATAGCTACAATAAGCAGCAATGCTGAAACTACAATGAGCACCTGAAACCATGTACGCTGCCAGATGGGTGTATTGATGATGAAGCTGAATTCAGACGGCTGCGGCGACCACAAACCTTCGTTGTTGCTGCTGATAACTTTAAACCGGTATTTGCCCGGAGGCAGGTTGGCATATCGCGCATTATTTTCTGTAGAGGGTGGCGACCAACTTTTATCGAACCCTTCGAGTTGATAGCGATAACGCACTTTGCCGGGCTGCGTGAGGCAAATACCGACAAACTCAAACGAAAGATTATTGCTTGAATAAGGCAACTCAACACCGTTTTGCAGAGCGGTATCGTTGTAGAAAAGTTGAATGCCGGTGATGTTGGTTTTTGTGTAAGCAGGATTCATACGCTGCCGCGAAGGATCGTAGCGGATAAGTCCGTTTACCGTTCCAAACCACATTACTCCGTCTTTATCCAGAAATGCTCCGTTTGAGTTGCACTCAACACCCATAAAGCCTTCTTCTTTGCCTAATGTTGTAATGGCTTTTTGTCCTGTGCGCAGGTAAAGATTAAGGTCAAATCTGTTCAAGCCTTGGTTGGTGCCGATCCAGAGGTAACGCTCGTTTTTATCGAGCAGCATTGCATACACCAAATCTGAATTCAAGCCGTCGGTTTCCGAAAGTTTATCGCTGCGCTTTCCGTCCCACATAAACACACCATCAAGCGTTCCGAAATACATTCGCCCGCTTTTATCCTGACAAATCGAAAAATACGATTCGGTTTTCAGCCCGGTGAGTTCTGTTGCATCGGTAAAGGTTTTTCCGTCGAAAACAAACAAACCACCGAGATAAGTGCCTACCCAAATTTTACCGTCGGCGGCTTCGGAGATATACCAAACGTTAAACGCCTTTTTATTGCTGGTTGGAATTTCGTAAGCGTTAAACTTTCCGTTTTCAAAACACGTAATGCCTTGTCCGCCGCCAATCCAAAGCCTTCCGCGACTATCTGTCATCAGCGTGTTTACGGTATCGCTTTCGAGGCCGTCTTTTTTTGTGTAGGTTGTAAATCGTCCCTGATACCAGCGTGCCAGTCCGTTTCCGGTGCCAATCCATACAGATCCGTCGGGTGTTGTTTGCGCATCGTTTGTACGATTTGACGGTAATCCGTTTTTTGTGGTAAGGTTGTCGAACTGCCCGTCACTGTTCATTTTAAACACACCACCGGTTTCTGAACAGGCCCAGATGTTGCCCTGCTCATCTTGCGTAACTCCGAAAATAAAATAGTTGGTGAGTCCGTCGTGAACGCCATAACTCATAAAAGCATCGCCGCGATAGCGGTACAAGCCGGCATGTGTACCTAACCACAAACTGCCCTCATAATCCTGATAGATGCAATCTATTTTTTCGGAATTGATATTGCGTGCAATTGTTACTTTTCGGAACGAAGTTCCGTTCCACGCAAACAGCCCGTTTCCTGCACCAATCCATGTCGTATTTTCAAGATCAGTAAACATTGCGTTTACGTCGGGCATACTTATATCGGGCGGCGGCATGAGTAATCGGAACCGGCCATTTTCAAAAATAAAAACACCATCGGCTGTGCCGGCCAGCAATGCGCCGTTTGCATCATGCGCAATTGCTTTTACATCATCATTAAATAAGGAAGGAATAGTGAAGTGAGAAAATTGCCCGTCGCTGTAGCGGTAAATTCCGTTTCGTGTCCCGAACCAAATTACCGCAGTATTCTTTTGCTCATACATGCAAAGAATTTCCTGTCTTCCCGGCCCCTGCGATGTATAAGAGATGAAGTTAATGCCATTGAAAAGACTCAGGCCGTTTTCTGTTCCAAACCAGAGCGCACCGGTTGTGGTTTGCAGCAAACAATTTACATGATCGCCGGCAAGTCCGTTCTTGCTGTTGAAGTTTTCGAACTTCCCATTTTTCAACCTGCTTGCACCGGCAATTGTACCTACCCAAAGGTTGCGCTGCTTATCTTCTGTAATGCCCGTAACCCAGTGGTTGGGAAGTCCGTTGCGCGGCGAGTAGTTGGTGAATGTGCGTCCGTTGAATTGACTTAAACCACCGTATCCGCCCGACCAGAGATAACCTCTGCTGTCTTGAAAAATGGTGTACACCTGCACAAAAGCCAGTCCATCATCAACCGAATAATTTCGGAAATGCCTTGTCTGCGCATGATTTGAAATCGGTGCGCAGCAACAGAAAAGCAGAAACAAAAGAAGCAGGCGTTTGAGCACCGTAGTTATTGAGTCGTTGATTTTTTAAAGATAAGGTTTCTTCTTGGCGCTGTTGTATTGTGTGAAAATGCAAAAAGTAATTGTCCGGCACACATCCCCATGCAGCCGGACAACAACTCTTAAATCGTTAACCAATCAGTTCGCTTTGAGCCGGAGCCTGACGCACATCCCCGTTTGCCAGACTCCGGATCTCGGCTTGTTGATCAATACACTGCAAACGTACATCCAACCAAAACTGCAATCAAATCATCTTTTTCTCAAAATATACAGATCTAATCTGCTTGTTCTTCTGTAATGTATTAATAATAAGGAATCTAACAATCTTTTCGGGTTCATGTCAAAGCTTTCTAATTAATCCGGGGTAATTATACACGTCAAAAGCGAATAATTTGTACATTAGACAATAGGATTCAGGTGCAAATAATCCCTTTAATCAATATCTACAGCGCCATTTCCCTAGTGGAAATTCATAAAATAAAGCATCATGTCTAAGCCCGTTTCAGATCAGCTTCATCGTCTTATTGCATCACTTACAAAAGCGGAGAAGAGGCATTTCAAAATATTTGCTTCGCGGCATACCATTGGCGAGAGCAATAACTATGTTGTGTTGTTTGATGCCGTTGCGGCTCAGGAAACATATAATGAAGACGCGATACTGAAACGTTTCCGCAAAGAAGCATTTATTAAGCAATTCAGTATAACAAAAGCACGGTTGTACGAAATTATCCTCCGCAGTTTGGATGTGTTTCATCACAACAGTTCTGTGGATGCACAGCTTTGGAAAGAGCTGCATTATTCAGAAATTTTATACAAGAAAACGCTTTACGAACAATGTGCCCGCCGTTTGCGGAGTGCAAAAAAATTAGCGCTTCGGAACGAAAAGTATGCAGTGCTTGTCCAAATTCAGGCACTTGAAAAAGCCCTGGCCGAGAAAGACAATTACTCGGGCATGAGCGATCAGGATATACAGCAGCTGCTCGACGACGACCGTAATGTGGCCGAAGAAATCCGTGCTGTTAATGATCTCTGGCATGTAAAAAGCAGGTTGTTTATGCAGCTCAACCGCACCGGCCGCGCCCGCGAAACGACACAGCTTGAGAATTTCCGCCGCCTGCTTGATGAAGCCATGCCGGCAGGCGAAGCCGAAAAGCACAGCGTAAATGCCCGCTATCTCTATCACCACACCAGCAGCGCCTACTACTTTGCGGCCAACGATTACGAAAACTGCTACGTGCATCTTGCAGCAAACGCAACACTCATCGAAAACAACACCGCAATTTTCAGCGATGAACCTAACGCATACTTCTCAGTACTTACCAATTTTATTTATGTAGCCAGTCGTTTGCGGCGCTACGATGCAGTGCATACGTATCTCGAGAAACTGCGTCGTTTGCCCGAGCAGTTAGATACCGGCGGCAACGAAGATCTTGAGATCAAATTATTTTCAAGCGCATTCAGTATCGAACTTGCACTGTACAACAGCATCGGGCAGTTTGAAAAAGCTGCGGCACTTGCACCACGCATCAGTGCCGGTCTTGATAAGTACGAAGGCCGGTTGAGCAAAATCCGGGAAGCGCATTTCTGCCTCAGCCTCGCCGTTGCTTTTTATGGTGCAGGAAAGTTGCAGATTTCACTTCGCTGGATCACCCGCCTGCTCAACGATACCGCCATCGGACAAAACGAATGGATTTATGCAGTTGCTCAACTCTTTCAGCTCATTCTGCACATCGAACTCGATAATCATGAACTGCTGCCCTACATTCTGCGTTCGGTTACACGCTACCTGAAAACCCGTAATCGTGTATATCAATTTGAAACATCGTTTCTTGCTTTTGCCGAAAAGCTTACCCGAAATGCTCAGGCTACAGCAGCCGACTACAGTGAGCTTGCCAAAGCACTGAAACCGCTGACAGATGATCCTTTTGAGCAATCGGCTTTCGAGTATTTCGACTTCCCGGCCTGGGCAGAAAGTAAAATATCCGGGAAAAGTTTTGCAGAAATAATTGCTGAAAAGGCCGGTGCCGACGAGGAGATGTAGCGGCAGATGGTGATTGTTTTCCGAAACAGCAATTAAATACGTTAAACAATCAGCGTTTAAGGCGGGAGTTAAAAATGTTTGTGCTAACTTGTACAACGTTTATTTAACTTGATTTGCATGACAGATTTTGACGTTTGCATTATTGGCGGAGGCCCCGGTGGCTCAACGTGTGCCAATTACCTTCGCCGCTTAGGCTATTCTGTTGCTGTTTTTGAAAAAGAATTTTTCCCGCGTGATCACGTTGGCGAATCCCTGATTCCATACACGTACTATAAGTTGCAGGAAATGGGAGTGCTTGAAAGTATTCACGCATTTACAACCAAGAAGCCGGGTGTTAATTTTGTTGATCGAGATGGTTTACGGCAATCTGTTTGGTGTTTCGATAAAATACTGAACGATGGCGCCGAAATGTCGATGCACACCCTGCGCGCTCCTTTTGATCATGCGCTGTTAAAACGGGCCGCCGAACTTGGCGCCGAAGTATACGAGGGCGCTACAGTTAAGCATGCTGATCTTACAGATGCAAACTGCGCGAAAACAGAAGTTGAATTCAGCAACGGAACGCGTAAAACGGTAACCTCAAAATTTCTGGTGGATGCCAGCGGACAGCATTCATTTCTTGCCTCGCGCAACCGCAGCCGCACACCCTACGAAGGCCTCGACCGTATCGCACTTTTTACACATTGGGTAAATACAAAATATGACGCTGCACTAAGCGGAGGTCTGATAAAAATAGTTTACCTCGGCGGCGAAAAACTCGGCTGGCTTTGGGTGATTCCTGTTGGCCGAAATCACCTCAGTATAGGCGTTACGCTCAATAATTCTTTTGTAAAAGAGCAGAAGAAATCACTCGGCAGTAATTGGAAAGAAACCCTTTATCGCCAGCAAATTGAAGAAGCACTGTGCCTCAAAAATATTCTGGCGGATGCTCAAATTGAGCATGAAATTCAAGTCATGGGCGATTACTCCTACAACGTGGAGAAAAAGTTCGGTGATAACTTCGCACACGTTGGCGATTCGGGTGCATTTCTTGACCCCATTTTTTCCAGCGGAATATACGTGGCTATGGAAGTGGCCGAACGTGTTGCAAATTGCCTTGATATTAAATTCAAACAAGGTAATGAGGCCGGGCATGCTGCCTTCGTTAAAGAGTATCAGACAGTCAACAATGCTTATCAGTTAATTGAGAAATTCATCCGCCTGTTTTATAATCCTGACCTGCTCAACTTCTCGCATACCGGCAGCAGCGACGATGGTTATCAGCGATTTCTGAATGCGTATGAAATATTTCATTACCTGCTTGCCGGCGATTTCTTCAGTCAAACCGAAAAATATTCTTCCTTTATTGATACGCTGAATAATGAACGCAGCTTTAACCAGTTCATTCATTTCGTAAAAACCAAAGCGAACGAATTTCCTACTGAGCATTTCTGCAATTATTCATTTGAAGATGTGTACGGACACTTGCCAGCGGGTAATCAAGTTGCACCCGGCTTATTGCGTGGTTCGGCAAACAAAATGTCTGAAAGCCATTCCTGATTTCAGTATCTGATATTTTCACATAAAAAAACCCGCACTACTGGTACAGCAGTGCGGGTTTTTTTTGTTGAGCTTAGCAGCAAGCAGCACCGCCATTTGTGCAGCAGCCGTTGCCGCAACAGTTACAATTACAGCAACTGTTTGTGTTGTTGTTTGCGCAACAGTTGTTTGTAGTTTGATTTGCGCTGCAGCAATTAGTGGAATTGCCGGTGCAGCATGAGTTTGTTGTTTCTGCCATTTTTTTGAGTTTTATGATTTTACACAGAACACGAGAAAGGCAGAAAAAAGACGCAAAGAATGATCAGCAATCACAACTCTGCGGAGCAGCTTCAGTACTATTTCCATACTTGTCGTTTTGAATGGCGCAGCAGCTGATCAGCATCTCTTTCAGCTTTTCGCGTCCGCGCTGCACTCTTGACTTTAGTGCGGAATATGAAATATTAAGTTTCGCCGCCATTTCTTTTTGGGGTACATTTTCAAACTCTGTACTCAGCAGCGCACTCTTATATTTTTCCGGTAATTGATGTATGAAGCGCTGCACACAACGATCGGTGATGCGTTCGGTTAACTGATCTTCTTCAGTTTCGGTAAGCGGTACATGCTGTTCCGTAATCGGGAGGTGCGTTTTTTTTGATCGGTAATAATCAGCAACCGAGTTTCGCACTATACCATATAAATACTGCCTCAGGTTTTGAGCTGCATTTATCTGATCAATCTTGAGCATCATTTTCAGAAAAACATCCTGCAGGATGTCTTCCGTATCACTTCTGTCTTTTGTTCGCGAATAAACATACCCTTTCAGTTCTTTATAAAACTGATGGTGTATTGCAGCAATGTCGGCCATATACATTTATGTAGTTTACCGTGTTGCTTTTACAGCACCCGGCTTATGTATCACGGACAAGCAGCTGAAAAGACGCAAAATTATTTTTTGCCGAATGCTGTCCAGCCCTGTGCGGTAATCGGATGCACAGTATTTGACTTGGAAACCAGATTTACACCATTTTCTTTATCTGCAATATGGCCGATAATGGTGATGTCGGGATGATGCTGCACTTTCTCGAAATCATCAATAGAAATGGTGAACAGCAGTTCGTAATCTTCGCCGCCGCTGAGCATGCAGGTGGTAGGATCCATGTTAAACTCCCGGGCGCGCTCGTATGTCATCGGGTCGATAGGCAGTTTTTCTTCAAACACCTGTGCCCCAACACCCGACTGATCGCAAATGTGCAGGAGTTCAGAAGCCAGCCCGTCAGAAATATCAATCATTGCTGTGGGTTTTACGCCTCTGTCGGCCAGAAGCTGCACCACATCTACGCGGGCTTCGGGTTTCAGCTGGCGTTCGAGCACGTAATCGTTGCCATCGAGGTCGGGCTGTATGTTCGGATTTTCTTTGAAAACCTGTTTTTCGCGTTCAAGCAGCATCAGTCCGATGTAAGCACCGCCCAAATCGCCGGTAACACAAAGCAGATCGCCGGGTTGGGCTCCGCTGCGGTAAGCCACTTTTTCGGGAGCTGCTTCGCCGATAATGGTCATCGAAAGCACTAAGCCTGAGCGCGATGAGGTTGTATCACCGCCAACCAGATCTACATTGTAGCGTTCGCAGGCCAGCAGCAGGCCGCTGTACAGTTCTTCAACAGCATCAAGCGGAAACCGGCTCGATACGGCCATAGAAATAAGTAATTGCTTGGGCATTCCGTTCATCGCGCAGATGTCGGAAAAGTTTACGGTTGCGGCTTTGTAGCCCAAATGCCTCAGCGGCGTGTAGCCCAAATCAAAATGTACCCCTTCGGCCAGCATATCGGTTGAAACCAGGGTAACCATGCCTTCCGATGGCTTTAGTACTGCTGCATCATCGCCGGCACCTTTCTGGCTGCCGGGGTTGCGTAAAACAATATGTTGTGTAAGGTGGCGGATCAGTCCGAACTCGCCGAGTTCCGAAAGCTCGGTGCGCGATGTATTGTCAAGCATGCTGCAAAGGTAGGGTTCTTTGAGGCTGTTCAGATTTTGTTTTTGAGGTTTGTTATGAGATCATTTTTTACCTCCCGCAAGAACTGCGGGAGAGGCGAGTTTTGCAGGTCATAGCAGCGCAGTTACGGTCCAAAAACGCAACGAAGTAGGGTGTAAAATGAGACTTCACAATGCCAGAGGATGAAATCCTAACAGCCTTTGTGGTTTGTTCAATAAATCACACCCAAAAGCAGATCGATTCTTCAGCATTCCGGCCAAAACAAACATTATTTCAGTTCAAACTGAACAACTTATGCAGGAGCGTGTTATACTTGCATCTATGAGCCTAAAGTTCATGTATCAAGGTTCTGATACCCAAAAGAGAGCGAGCATGTTGCCAGTGATTAAGGGATTAATTGCATTACGGGTGATGATCAACTACACAGTTGACCCCGAAATTGCACAGCGTTTATTACCGCCGCCTTTCAGACCCAAATTAGTCAAGGGTCGCGCTATAGCTGGTGTTTGCCTGATCCGCATGAAAGAAATGCGTGTAAAAGGTATGCCCAAAGTTCTGGGACTTTCATCAAAAAATATTGCCTACCGCATTGCTGTTGAATGGGAAGACCGTGATGGTGTGCGGCGCGAAGGTATTTTTGTTCCCCGTCGTGATAATTCCTCTTTCCTTAATAATATCACCAACGGTCGCATTTTCCCCGGTCGTAATCAGGATGCCTATTTTCATTTCGAGGAATTAGGTGATCGTTATCTGGTTGATATCATCAGTACAGACAATACCAGTCTTTCTATTGATGCTAAGGTAGTTGATTCACTTCCGGCTGATTCTGTTTTTTCAAGTGTCGATGAAGCTTCAACATTTTTCAAAACAGGCTCAATCGGTTACTCGCGAAGTGGTGAAAAAATGACCGGTCTTGAATTCCGTCCAACGAACTGGGATCCGAAACTCATTGCTCCGAAAACGCTTCGTTCTTCATTTTTCGAGGATAAAGAGCTTTTCCCCGAAGGAACAATTAAGTTTGATAATGCACTTGTGCTGCACGATATTGAGCACGAATGGCATGATACAGGCGAAATCAGACCTTGCCCGGTTGGGTAAGTTATACAAGCATTTTCAGGCCGGTCAGATTTGACCGGCTTTTTTTAGAAAAAAATCACGGTTGCGGTTACCTTTTTGCAAGTCGGGGTATTAATAGGGTATGAAACGTATCCTTTTAACCCTCGCAACGCCGGTGCTGCTGTTCGCCGGCTGTTCGGTTTCTGCCGACAAACAATCCTCTCAAACAGCAGCGCCCCAATTGCAGCCTTTAGCAGCCGCAGCAACAATCCCGGTGCCTGAAATTGCTCCGGCACCTGTTGCTGAGCCATCAGTAGCTGTAAATCGAAAGCCGAAACGTCGCAAGCCGGCATTGGCATTTACTCCGGAAGTCATACAGAAACAGCAGTGGCAGCTCAGTCCGCAGCGCGATACACTTGTTAAAGGAAACAACGGAACCACGCTGCACATACCGGCCAATGCTTTCTGCTTTGCCAACGGAGCTCCAGTGAAAACTCCCGTTACGCTTAATCTCCGCGAGGCAGTAAAGTCCACTGATATTGTGCTTGCCGGACTCACCACATTGCACAATGGCCGCGTACTGGAAAGCGGCGGCATGATTGAAGTAACCGCCGAAAGCGAAGGCCGGCAGCTCCGGCTGAAAAAAAGCGCCGCAATCGAAGTTAATGTCCCGGCTGATGTGCGGCAGCCCGGCATGTCGGTGTTCGAAGGCGTTAAAGAAAACGGGCTGATGAATTGGGTGAATCCGATTGCTATTGATCCGACCCCGGCAGAAGATCTTCAAAAAAATGAAAGTGCTGAAGGAGCGGGTAACGGTTTCTTTTCGTTCGGAGTAATGGTTGAGAATGATACACTTTTGTACGTAGTAAATGATGATACACTGATTTATCAACCCGATAGAATGTGGTGGATAAACAATGCTCCGGTATTTAACTTCAATCCAGTAATTGATGGTTCGGGTGCGACCCGGGTAGTAGGCAGTAATTCTTTCGAAGTAAACCCCACTCAGAGTTATATTTTTTCAATGAAAAAACTGGGTTGGGCAAACATCGACAGGCTGAGCAATGATCCGCGAACGCAGCTGGTTGATTTTGTAACCCGGCTTGCCAATAGCAAAGATTACAACACGGTAAATATTTCATTGGTTTTCCCCGGAAAAAACATGTACCTGCCGGGTTATCAAAAAGCCGATGGCACCTACGGTTTTTCGCATGGCGATTATGAACCGATGCGTTTGCCGGTGGGCGAAAATGCAATTCTGCTTCTTACTGCAAAAAAAGACGATCAAATTTATTTTACATCGCATCAGCTGGTGCTTCAGCCTTCGCAAACCGTTGAACTCACCGCCGAACCCTGCACGCAGGAAGAAATGAAAGACAAACTCGATAAACTCCTTTAGGCTTTAGCAACTACATAAACTTTACCGGGCGGAACACCGGCTTCAGTTTTTGCTGTTGCCGGTGTTTTTTTATTAATCCATTTTAACAGCAGTAAATCAGCTATTTATGACGATCGTCATTCTTAACGCAAACCATTTGTCGAAAACTTGTTCATTCGCTTGTTCAACTACCTAAAAGTGGGTATTTTTGCACCCAAGTTTAGAATTAGTCTAAATAAAGATTCAAAAACAAAAAACTGATAATCAAATGATTACAGTAACAAATAGTGCCAAAGAGCACGCTATCCACCTCATTACTGAGGAAAATCGTCCGGCAGATACCTTTATTCGCGTAGGAGTTGACAGCGGCGGATGTTCGGGGCTTTCGTACAAGCTGGAGTTCGATAATCAATTGCTGCCAACCGATCAGGTTTTTGAAGACAAAGGCATCAAGATTGTTGTTGACCGCAAAAGCTTCCTGTATCTGGTTGGTACAGAGCTTGATTATACCAGCGGTCTCAACGGTAAAGGCTTTGTGTTTAACAATCCGAATGCATCGCGCACCTGTGGCTGCGGCGAAAGTTTCTCGGTGTAGTTTATTGCGCCGCTGAACTTTGCACGTTTTCCACTGTTTTTAAAAGCGATTACAACAAGCAAACCAACTATGGCTGCTGAACAAAACCCGGTTCTGGAAGAACATATTGCCTCCGATTATAAGTACGGATTTGTATCGGATATCGATACCGAATTTGCACCGATCGGACTCAATGAAGACATTGTTCGTTTTATATCTGAAAAGAAAAACGAACCCGAATGGATGCTTGAGTATCGCCTCAAAGCTTTCCGCCACTGGCTCACGCTCGAAGAGCCGCAGCACTGGGCGCATATCAGCTATCCGAAAATCGATTTTCAGGCCATCAGCTACTATGCTGCGCCGAAGAAAAAAGTAACGGTTGGCAGCCTCGATGAAGTTGATCCCGAATTACTCAAAACATTTGAGAAACTCGGTATTTCACTCGAAGAGCAAAAACGCCTGGTGGGTGTTGAATCGAAAATTGCGGTGGATGCCGTTATCGACAGCGTTTCGGTGAAAACCACCTTCAAAGAAGTACTTGCCGAAAAAGGCATCATCTTCTGCTCATTCAGCGAAGCTGTGCAGGATCATCCCGAACTTTTGCGTCAATACATGGGCTCGGTTGTTCCTTATACCGATAACTACTACGCAGCACTCAACTCTGCAGTTTTCAGCGATGGTTCTTTCTGCTACATCCCCAAAGGTGTGCGCTGTCCGATGGAACTCTCTACCTATTTCCGCATCAACTCTGCCGGAACCGGTCAGTTTGAACGCACACTCATTATTGCCGACGAAGGAGCTTACGTTAGCTACCTCGAAGGTTGCACTGCACCGCAGCGCGATGAGAACCAGTTGCATGCAGCGGTAGTAGAAATTGTAGCTCAGCGCGATGCAGAAGTAAAATACTCGACCGTACAAAACTGGTATCCCGGCGATAAAGAAGGTCGCGGTGGTATCTACAATTTTGTCACCAAG
>CALRTD020000053.1:0-14348 GCA_943371015.1 Synechococcus sp. UW140
CATCATTTGTTTTGGCCAGATAAATACATTCCATAACTGCGCGAACAGGCGATGAAATTTTCACATTCATCCCTTGAAAAGAATAATCAACCAATCCGATATCCGGGGGTAAAAAATGTGTTGCATGATGGTCAATTTCATTCTCCCACGCATACTCACGAAACCATTTTGGCAGTCGTTCTTTTTCATCAGAAAAAAGAATTAGCTTTTTCTCTGAGAATACAATATTGTGCGTCAATCCCTGTAATGAAAGTGCTGTTTCCGCAGCAGGATGTGTCGTTAAATTCATCTGCTGCTGTAAGGCATAAATTGCCCCTAAAACATTAGGGCTTTGCCCTACCAGTATCATGGCTCCGTTACCGATACTTTGTAACCACCCGCTGTTCCTGTATTTTTTTTGTAAACTGAAACTGTACCCCTGCTCTGCCAGCCACGACGAAAGCACGACAGAACCGGATGGAGTGGCGGAAACGAGATTTATTATTTTAGAGCCGTTTTCTATACTCATGGTACTAATATAGGCACAAATATAATACATCTTACTGTATTCTATTATTATCCTGCCCAATAATGACCTTTGGGTTTGTTTTTGTGCGTTATTTTAATAAATAAAGTATCAATAAAACAACTCCCTTTATTTAATATAATGATAAACAGCCACATAGCACATTATTCTATGCGGAATGAGCGAGGCTTTTGAATTCAAGCAATCTGCCGTTAAATCCCCGCAACACTGTTATCATAGAATTGAACAACGCGTTTGAAGCCGGAAAAGCAGAGCGGCATTTTCCGGCAATGACCAATCTCTTGATCCAACTCAGCAGTTTAATAAGCGATGGTTTGAAGGAGGTGTATTCTCTTATCAAGAAACCAAAGCGATACTGCAACAGTAAGCTGTACATGTTGAAGATCCCGAATCGCTGAAAATACCCGAATTGCTTTTGTAGAGGCGTTGGTTTGGAGTGATGATAAAGTGACGCATTTACGATGATCATTCTGCAGTAACTTTTATCTTCGCAGCAACAAAATCACCCCAATCCACCCCAAATGCAACACCCCTTCACCGAACAACATCGTGCCTCCGCTTGGGCACACACTTTACAACTCATCAACTCCGGAACTCCGCCGCAGCAAGTGTACGAACAACTCCTGCAAAACGGCGTGCCGCAAAGTGATGCTGCTTTGTTTGTACAGCAGGCTTTGGCCAATCAGCAGCCGCAGCAAACGGCAGTATCTTCACCTGCTCCGCAGTCGCCGGCAGCACCACAGGCTGCAGGTGCTGCTCCGCCGCAAAATCCGCCTACACAGAAGCAGCTTGATGATGCCTGGGATACCGCCACAACGATGGTCAGCAGTGGTGTTGCGCCGCAAACGATTTACGAAATCATTACCGGTAAAGGAATTCCGCATGATCAGGCAATGAACATCATAAACCGGGCGCGCACACAAACCGATACTACTACCGGCGAAGTTTCAGACGGGAAACAGGATATCCTTTACGGCGCACTCTGGCTCGGCGGCGGACTCACCATTACCATTGGCACCTACATGATGGCCAGCAATGGCGGCAGTTATTTCATCACCTACGGCCCCGTGATTTACGGATTGTTCCGCATCATCAGAGGGTTTACCAAGCTTTAGCATTGGGGTGTTTTTGTATGTTTTTGTCGGGGCGCGAGGCATCGCGCCCCTACAAAAACATACAAAAACCTACAAAAGCATACCTGTTTCACGAAACGCTCGAACATCAGCCGTCATTTGTGCATGAATGCGTTCGCGCAATGCCGGTAAATCATCTATAGTCATACCGCGTGTATCAATAGGCTCGCTCCACTTTGCATACAGCGTTCCGGGCGACATTTCGAACGGGCGGCGCGGATGCAGTCTGTCGGCTGTGTTGTAAACGGTGAGCACGGCCAGCGGGGTTTGTGTGAGAATCGCCAAACGAAATGCCCCATCGCGAAACTCGGAAACTATTGGATCTTCTTTGCGGTTGCGCGTGCCTTCGGGACAAATGAAAACCGAAATGCCTTCGTCGAGCGAACGTTTCATTTTCTCGATGCTGCGGTTGCGATCGCTGCGGTCGTTGCGGTCAACGGTGATGTAGAGCTTTCTGATCACATAACCCATGAGCGGAATTTTACTAAGCTCGGCTTTCGACAAAAAACGAAACGTGTTTTTGCAGGCTAGTGCAAACAGCGGAATATCAAGCTGCGAACGGTGATTGGCGATAAACACATACGCTTTGGCCGGATCAATGACTTCTGCATTTTTTATTTTCACCGGCTGAAAGAAACACACATGCAGGTAACGTGCCCAGGCGCGTGAAATTTTCTGATGCGCAATGTGCGGCGCTCGTTTTTCAGACATCGTCAGAAAAATAAACGCATACAACAACGGAAACACAAACAGCGAAATCAGAAATATGCAGATGGCATAAATTCCGAAGAGAACACGAAGGAAGCGGAGGAAAATCATACCAATAGTGTTACTTTTTTTACCCCGAAATTAAACCATTCACTCACTAAACACCAGCGGTTTTTTGACGCCCGGACTGCGGTGATTTTCATACAACAAATGAATCAAACCATCGGCCATACCAATTTGCGGAACATGGATTTCAGTAATATCGGCGGCCTTCATCACGGTGAGGAAAATTTTTCCGGCAGGCACAATTACATCGGCGCGGTCGGCATTGAGGCCGAGAACTTCGATGCGTTCTTTGAGGCTGAAAGACTCTACAAACTCGTGCTGCTCTTTGAGTTTGGCGTAAGAAAGCGGACGGTTCTGCTTCTTGCGGCTCATCTTAAAAATCTTGTTGATGTTGCCGCCCGAACCAATGGCCGAAAGCGGATGATAATCGGCAGTCGTGGTGCGCACCCAGTCGCGGAATTCGTTCCACTGTTCTTTGCTCACTAAGTTGTTGAGCAAACGAATAGTGCCAATATTGAACGAACGCGAAGCTACAATGCGGTTTTTTGAAAACAGGGTGAGTTCGGTGCTTCCGCCGCCCACATCAATATATAAGTAGTCTTGTCCGGGAGCCAGGTGTTCTGCAATGTGGTTGGCGTAAATGATTTCGGCTTCGGTGCGCCCGTCAATCACTTCAATAGAAATGCCGGCTTCTTTCTGGATGCGTTTTACAACTTCATCGGCATTTTTAGCTTCGCGCATAGCGGAAGTTGCACAGGCTTTGAGCGCTGTTACTTCGTAGAAGTCGATCAGATGCCTGAACGCTTTCATTGCCAGCAGCAACTTATCGACTTTGGCTTCGGAAATGCTTTGGTGCAAAAAAGCATCTTCGCCTAACCGAACGGGAATGCGGACGAGATCAGCTTTTTTAAAAATCGGGCCTTCGCGGCGCTCATATACGTTACCGATGAGCAAACGAACGGCGTTAGAACCTATATCAATGGCGGCGAACTTCAACGGGTTTGGTTAATCGGGCCTGAGCCTTAATCTGTTTCCCGAGATAATCGCGAATCGCTTCCTGCGCATTGAGCGGCTTTACGTTGGCCGGTACCTCGAGATACATATTCTCCCGCACACCACCAATAAGCCTCGCTTTACGATTGTCGCGGAGCTGAAGACCGAGAATTTCCTTCAGCTCTTGCTGGCTGTCGCGGTCGTAAATGGGTACAGCTACTTCGGAGCGGTGATCCAGATTACGCGTCATCCAGTCGGCCGAAGATATAAAATACTTTTCATCGCCTCCGTGATGAAAAATGAACACCCGTGTATGTTCGAGGAAACGGCCTACAATGCTGATGGCTTTGATGTTCTCACTCACACCTTTAACACCCGGAACCAATGAGCAGGTACCTCTGATGATGAGGGTAATTTCAACACCGGCCTTGCTGGCATCATACAAGCGCTGAATCATGTCGTGATCAACAAGATTGTTCATTTTCAGCAGCATAGCTGCTTTGCGCCCCTTTTTCGCCTCGTCAATTTCAAACTGTATCAGCGACTGGAACTTCCGGCGCATGGTAAATGGCGATACCAGCAAATGCTTGTAGGTGCCCGGTTTCAGGTTGTTGTGGTAAAATTCAAAAATCTTTACCACTTCATCAGTAATGCGTTTATCGGCGGTGATGAGCGATTTATCGGTATAAATGCGGGCGGTTGATTCGTTCATGTTGCCCGTTCCGATATGTGCATAGTGCACCACTTTACCTTCTTCACGGCGGGTGATGAGGAAAATTTTGGAATGCACTTTGATTCCGGGCACACCAAAAATTACCCGCGCTCCTTCTTCCTGAAGTTTGTTGGCCCAATAAATATTATTCTCTTCATCAAACCGTGCCTGAAGCTCCATGATGGCCACAACTTCTTTGCCGTTTTTCACGGCATTGATAATCGCGTTTACAATGTTTGAATTTGAAGCTACACGATAAAGTGTGATCTGGATTTTCTTCACTTTCGGATCAATTGATGCTTCGCGGAGAAGATCAATAACATGATCGAATGTTTGATACGGATAATGCAGCACCAGGTCTTTTTCGCGAATCACATCAAACATCGTTTCTCCGCGTATCAGTCGAGGATGCCGCAACGGCTGCATAGCCGGCCAGATCAGCTCCGGATGCCCGAGATCAGGGAAGCGGATAAAGTCTTTGAAGTTGTGATAACGTGAGCCGGGAATGATATTGTCGGTACGAATTACTTTGAGCTGACGCAGCAGATACTTGAGCATATCAGGCGGCATCTGCTTATCGTAAACAAAGCGAACCGGAATTCCTTTTTTACGCTTTTTCAATCCGCCCGACATTTTTTCGAGAAAGCTTTTGGAGACATCTGTATCCAAATCTAACTCTGCATCGCGCGTGAGTTTGATGGTGTATGCCGAGATGCGTCGCGGATCGAAGCCCGGAAAAATTTCTGAAAGGCAGAAGCGGATTACATCATCCAGCAGCATGATGTACTGCTCTTTCCCATTCTGCGGAAGCACCACGAAGCGCGAAAGCACATCGGCCGGAACTTCGATAAGTGCATAGCGCGGCTTGCTTTCGGCCACCGAAGCTACCATGCGGGCTACCAGATAAACGGAGCGATCACGCAGATATGGAAACGATGGTGCGTTATCGAGCATGATCGGAAACAGCGAAGGCATTACTTTGGTGCGGAAAAACTCCGTCACAAATTCGCCCTGTGCTTTGCTCAGCTCTTTTTCATCAATAATATGGATGTGATGCTTTTCGAGCTCAGTAAGAATTTTATTGTAGATACGATCGAATCGATGTGATGCGGCTACAACGCGTTTCTGAATTTGTGAGAGTAAAAGCGCAGGCGGTGCTCCCAGCAGTGATTCAGCCTTGCGGCCAAGTTTTCCCATGCGCTTAAGTGTAGCTACGCGCACGCGAAAAAACTCATCGCGGTTGTTGGAGTAAATACCCAGAAAGCGTAAACGTTCGATCAGCGGATTATCATCGTCTTCAGCTTCCTGCAAAACACGTTCGTTAAACGAAAGCCAACTTATATCACGGCTAATAAATGGTAATTTCTTTTTAAGCATTGAGGAGGATGGGTTCGTTTTATCGGTCAAAAGTAAAATTAAGCCGAATTAAAACACTTACGCCGAATTAACGATTGTTTAACGCAGCAGAATTACGATTCAGGCATCACGGTTCGTGAGTTCTGTGCCGTTTTTCTTTGGAAAATCAAAACTTACCTGCCTGCATTTGTTGCGGTCGAGCTGCGCCCAGTCGGCACTATCGAACGCAAGTCTGACGATGCCGCAGGTGGGAATATTTTCGATTGTGCCGCCACTGAGCTGGTTACTGAGTTCAGTAATAACCGGATTGTGTCCAAACAGCATTACATCATGGTGCGCGTTATCAACTTCGCGCAGCACATTCATATACTCACTCACACCTGATTCGTAAAGCTGCGGACAAAGCGTAAACATTGCCGAGGAAATCCGCAGGTGCCGGGCTACAATTATTGCTGTTGTATAAGTGCGCACAGCAGGACTTACCAAAATATGCGTTGGCTTTGCGATACCGGTGAGCACACGCGGCGGCATCTCATAAGCATCGCGGTATCCGCGCTCGTTGAGCGGGCGCTCAAAATCAGTAAGCGCATTCAGTTGCCACGATGATTTTGCATGACGAATCAGCCAGAGTGTTTTCATTGCAGAGGATAAAAAAGATATTCTTCAAGGTAAGAAGAATAAAACAGCTGGATGCAAACAACTTTTCAAAATTGCTGTTGTAAAAGCACAAAGAGAAAATCGGCAGGTATAAAGCGCTTATCTGGCGGTGTGCTTCAAAACCTTACCCTTTCCGGGCAATCCAACCTTCCGGATCCATTTTGCCAACACCGCTTTTCCACACTTCAAAATGAAGTACCGCTTGCCCTTCGTCGTTTTCTGAAACAGTGCCGATGGCTTGCTTGGTTTTTACTTTGTCGCCGGTTTTTACCGAAATGCTGCTGAGGTTGGCATAAACAGAAAGGTATTCGCCATGGCGAACAATTACCAACCAACCGGCACCGGGAATATTGGTAATCCCGGTTACTTCTCCATCAAAAACCGAACGCGCCTGAGCACCGCGCGTTGTGGCAATATCAAGGCCGTTGTTGTTGACCATTACTTTGGGCAACACCGGATGCGGGTGCGTTCCGAAGCGTTCGATGATTGTACCTTGTGCAACCGGCCACGGCAATGAACCTCTGTTGTTGAGGAAACTGTTGCCTACAATTTTTTCCTCCGGGCTGATTTCAATTTTTGCAGGTTCCGCTTTAGCCGTTGTTTTTTCTTCGGGCTTTGTTGGTGCAGTTGTTTCTCCGGGCTTCCCGGGTGTTGTTTTAACTACGGGATCTGCTTTCTTCTGTGCTTTTTTCTCGGCTTCTTTTCTGGCTTTTTCAGCAGCACGGGCAGCTTCGGCAGCAATCAAATTCTGAATTGCAACGTCAGTTTGTGCTGCTTGTTTTTTCTTTTTGTCGAGATCCTCTTTCAGTTGTTTTTCTTTTTCCTGAAGACTCGCAAACGTTTTCTGCTTTTCTTCTTTCTCTCCGGCAAGCTCGTTTTTCTCCTCATTTTCACTGCTCAGCAGCGTTTTCTTTTCGCTGCGTTCGGTATCGAGCGATTGTACTTCGTCGTTCAGTGCTTCACGGTTGGCTGCAATTTCGTCGGCCTTTGCTTTGCGGCGGAGATTTAACTGACGCAGATAAATCATGCGCTTGTACGACTGGTTAAAACTCCCCGCCGAAAACAAGAACATCATGCGCTGATTGGCATTGCGGTTGCGCCAGGCAAACTGAATCATTTGCTTGTATTCTTCGCGCAAAATCGAATCCGACTTTGTAAGCTGTCGGATATTGTTCTGGCGCTCGCTGATTTGTTTTTCAAGATCTGTAAGCTCGCCGCTGATGGTGTTGATTAAACTTTCGCGGGCTTCAATTTTTTGATTGAGGGCGGCCAGCTGACTCAGCGAAAGCTTTTTGTTCTGCCGGGTTTCGCTGAGCAATTTATTGGTGAAATCTATATCCGACTGAAGCTTCTGCTTTTTCTGTTGCAGTGAACTTTTGTTGGTAGTGGTTTCTTTTTTTGCAGGTGTTTTCTTCTTGCTCGTTTTTTTCTGCGCATAAACCACCGGCGCAGTTGCAAGTGCAACAGCAAACAAAATTACAGCCACAAACAGCAGCTTACTGCTTGCCGGGCTGATTGACGTTGATCGGAGTGCAGTCATCGGGAAAGTTGAATGGAAATTGTTGCGGTTCATTCAGCGTTATCTTGCGATAACTTGTTTTTATCTGTGCCGTTTTCTGAACGCCTTTAGCAAGAAACGTTGCTTTGTGCGGAAAAAGTATTCCGCCTTCTTCCGAAAATTCTGAATACTCGGCTTTGAACGAGCGTAACTGTGCATCAATAAAGAACACATTCAGAATTTTAAACGTAAGCGGATCAAGCGTAAGTGTTTGCAGCGGCTCGTCGGGCTGGGTTTTTCCTTCTTCAACACGCTTCAGGCGGCGCTTGCGGACTGTACTTAAAATGTAATGACAGTTTTGTTTGTCGGCCTGCGCTTTCAGTTTTTCATCGTCGTTGTAAAACGCAACGCTGTTTCCAACCAGCAGCGACTGCATCATATCAAAATCAACATCGGTTTGCAGGAGCTGACTGAGGTAAGCGAAATCGCCTTTGAAGCAGGTGTTGTTGAGGGAATTTACAAACTTCACGGAGTCGGCTGTAATAAGCACACGGGCAACGCGAATACCAATAGCCGGATCTGTAATATTGAGCCAGATTACACTATCGCGGCGTATGCGCACATTCACATCAAAAGCAACGTGCGAACTGTCAACATCAGCTTCGCAGTCGAGTTTAGCAGTCAGCCATTCAAACTTCACTTCTTTGGCGGCCATTTCGGCTGCAAGAACTTTGGGGAGTTTGAAATCAATCCTGCATCCTGTTTGAGGTTGTGTTGCGGTTGTATCGGAAATTACCACCTTTTTACGGCCTCCACATGATGTGTTTGCTGTTGAAAACGCGGCAAGAAAGATGAGCAACAGTGCAGAGGTAATGCGCATCGGGTTGTGCATTTTAGTTGGGCTTTGCGCCACGGGTGTTTATTTTCTGGTCGAGGTTGGGCGATGTACTGCCTTTTGCTTTTGCAATTTTCCAGTAACGCACGGCCTCGTCTTTATTTTCGAGTGCTAGCTGCAAATCGCCCATGCGTTCGTTGGTGAGTGCATCGCCGGCATTGAGTTTGAGCGCCTGCTGCAAATGCTGCTGTGCAACAGTGTATTCAGAAAGCTGATAGTCGATATAGCCGAGCAGCGAGAAGAATAGTGCATTGTTCGGATTGGCGGCACAAAGTGCATTCATGCGCTCCTGTGCATCGGCAAGTTCAATGCGCTGGCGGGAGTAGCTTGCACAAAGTTCATAAATAAATGTATTGTTTTCGGGGAAGCGTTTTATCATGCGTTTGCAGATATTCACCACTTCTTTTTCGTCGCCGGTTTCGCGGTATGCTTCTACAATCCGATACCGAAATTTCAATTCCAGCTCAGGATCTTCATACACATACGAAGCTCCGGTTTCGAGCGGGTCAATGGCTTCGCGGTACTTTTGCTGCAGCATCAGCTGTGAGCCGTAATAAAGCCATGTTAAGGGCTGCTGCGGAAAAAGCTCTGTCGCTTCGCGACTGTCGCGGAGCTGTGCGGCATTATCGCCGAGCATGTTGTTGAATTCAAGCAGCATTTTCCACGGCAGCCACGGACCTTTATCGAGCATGATTGCTTTGCGGCAGGCTTCGCGGGCTTCGAGGATATTGTTGCGCTGCTTCAGGAAGATTGCCGAAGCCGCCCAGCTTCCGGCATAGTCGGGATGCACACGGCGCAGAATGGCACAAAGCGAATCGGCCTCGGCAAGATCTGCTGCGCCGAGCTTTAGTGAGTCGCCGCCGGGGTACCAGGTTTGCAGGAGTTGTGCTTTGCGTTCTTCTTCGGCCGGAATCGAAAAGGCGTTTACTGCGGTGCGGTATGCTTCGCGGTTTTTACCTGCGGCGCGCTGCAGCAATGCCAGATCAAGTTGCGCAGCAGCACCCGAAGGGAATGCAGCAGCGCGGCGTTCCTGTGTGCGCATTGCAGCAGCTTGGTTGTCCTGACGGGTGTATTCATCGGCCAGTGCAATGTAGTTCCGCTCGTTGCGCGGCGCGGCGGTGATCTGATCTTCGAGTACTTTTACTATTGCCGCATTATCGCCGGTTGCTTTGTAAACCGCAATGCGGCGAACCGCCAGCGTATCTGATTTACCTTCCAGTTTCTCGATGCGGTCGTAGGTAGCAAGTGCCGACTTGCTATCGCCAGCACGAAGTTGTGCAGCGGCGTATTCATATTGCCAGAATGCTTTTCCGGGATGACGATCGGCAAGCTGCTTCATGAGCTTCATTGCTTTTTCGTGCTGCCCCAGATCACTCAGTATTTGTGCGTGCCGCAGTTTGTACCAATCGTTCTCGGGATGCAGCGAATCGGCACGCATGGCATACTTGAGCGCGCGGTCGGGCTGTTGCTGATCGCGGTAAATACCGGCAAGTTCATAGTTGGCTGCGGCATTTGCCGGATTCAGTTCAAGCACTTCACGAAACGACATAAGTGCTTTTTGCGGATTACCGATAATTCGTTCAGTACATCCGTCAATAAAAACAGCCTCTTCTTTCGCCTGCTTTGCGGTTTTGCGCGCAGCAACTGTATCGTCTGTCTGCCGGTCTGCTTTTCCTGTACGTACATTGTTATCAGCAGCCGATTGTGTGCGGCAGCTTCCGGCTGCAATTGCGGCCAGTATCACGAACAGAAAATACAATTGTTTCATCATTGCTGATAAACATTATAATCACCAACACTGAGATCAAGCGCACGACCCGATACTGTTGCAAAACTGCCTACCATTGAGTTGGCAACAACTACGTTGCGCAGTGTCGAAAACTGCTGCACAATGCTGTTGCTCACTACACTGCCCTCAATAACCGAGCCGGTTCCAAGAGAAACGTGCGGACCAACGACTGAATTGCGAAGCACCACATTTTCGCCAATAAAACAGGGCTGAATGATTGTGCTGTTTTCGACAGTCATTACAGACGGTGTGAGACGCGGATCGCCTTTATCAAATTCAAGTACGCGCTGATTGGTATAAACCGTTGCATCTTTGTTTCCGCAATCGAGCCACTCGCTTACTTTGCCGGGTGTAAATTTTACGCCCTGACGTTTCATGTTTTCGAGCGCATTGGTGAGCTGAAACTCTCCTTTCTCGCGAATATTATTATCGAGCAGGTATTGCAGTTCGCGTTTCAGGTATGCGCCATCTTTGAAATAGTAAATACCAATGATCGCGAGATCGGAAACGAACTCCTGAGGCTTCTCTACAAAATCGGTAATCACACCGTTGGCATCCAGTTTAACAACACCAAATGCGCGGGGGTCATCAATTTTCTGTACCCAGATAATTCCTTCCTGAGCTGTATCCATTTTAAAATCGGCTTTGAAGAGTGTGTCGGCAAAAGCCACCACTACTTTTCCGTCGAGCACTTGTTCAGCGCACATAATGGCATGAGCCGTTCCGTGTGCTTCTTCCTGATACCAGATGCTTCCTTTTGCGCCCAGCGATTGGGCAACATTGATGAGCATGGTTTCAACTTCTTTGCCAAAAGTGGGTCCGATAATGAACGCCACTTCTTCAAGCGGCTCGTTGCATACTTTGGCAATGTCTTCAACCAAACGCTGAACAATGGGTTTTCCGGCCACCTGTACAAGCGGCTTTGGAACAGTAAGTGTGTGCGGGCGCATGCGCTTGCCCATGCCCGCCATGGGAACAATAATTTTCATAGCCTCAGTTATCTTATTTTAAGCTGTAACAGCAGGGTTGATGATTTACGTTATTTATGCGCGGCCGGTATGTCCGAAACCGCCTTCGCCGCGTTCTGTTTCACTCAGCACTTCGGTGTTTTCCCAAACCACGCGTTCGTGGCGGGCAACAACAAGCTGAGCAATCCGTTCGCCGTCGTTTATGGTGAATGCTTGATGGGAAAGGTTAACCAGAATAACATTTACCTCACCGCGATAATCGGCGTCTATGGTTCCCGGACTGTTGAGCACCGTAATTCCGTGCTTTGCGGCCAATCCGCTTCGCGGGCGAACCTGTGCTTCAAATCCTGCAGGCAGTTCGAGCGAAAGTCCTGTCGGAATCATGGCTCGCTGGAGCGGTGCAAGTTCTACCGGAGTAGTCAGATTTGCGCGCAAGTCGAGACCGGCCGATTGTTCGGTAGCGTACTCGGGCAATGCGTGCTTTGAGCGGTTGATAATTTTTACGTTCAGCATTGTCACGAAGGTAGCGGTTTTTCAGGTTGTACAGGTTTTGCGGCAAACCACTGCCGGGGCTTTTCGAGCACCCATACAACAGCCACAAACGGAATCAGCAATGCATTGCGGAGCAGCAAACTCACCCATTGCGAATCAGGATCAATAAATGTTCCGGCCACATAAAGCACGACTGCCAGCGTGATATAGCCAATGCTTCGTGTTACGCTGTACGGAACAGGATAGTGTTTCTGCCCGGCATAATACGAAAGCACCATCATGGTCCCGTAGCAAAGCAAAGTAGCCCAGGCCGAACCCATATAGCCGCCAAACCACTGCGATGAGGAGGGAATGCAGATAAAGTTGAGCGTAAGTGTAATTAAAGCTCCGGCCAGTGTAATCCACATTCCTGAACGGGTACGGCCGGTGAGTTTATACCAAATGCTGAGGTTGAAATAAATGCCGAGGAATAAATTGGCAAGCAGAAGAATTGGCACAACAGCAAGTCCGGCTCTGAACTGCGGCCCTATGAAATACTGTATCCACGAGAGGTTGAGCGTAGTGCCGAGAAAAATCAGTGAGCAGGCCACAACAAAAATGGTCATCACTTTTGCATACATATCGCGTGCATTGCCGGCATTGCGTTGCGAGAAGAAAAAAGGCTCGGCAGCATACTGGAATGCCTGCCTGAAGATGGCCATGAGGATTGAAATTTTATAGCAGGCGCCGTAAATACCTACAGCCGTTTCGCCGGTTCCCTCGGGCAGCATGTATTTGAGCAAAATACGATCGAGGGTTTCGTTGACCATGCCGGCCAAGCCAACCACCAGCAGCGGCATTGCATAGCGGATCATGCGCCGCCAGAGCTCGGGATCAAAACCAAGATCAACACGGCGAAACTCTGGAAGCAGGAGCAAAAGCACAACAGCATTAGCTACAAGGTTGGCCACAAAAGCATAACCGATACCAATTTCGGGATCATAAAGCGAGCCGAAAAAGCTTGTCGGGTCTTTTGTGTAGGCCCACTTGCAGAGTCCGATGAAAAAGAAATTGATAATAAGATTGATGCCGATGTTGAGCAGTTTAAGCCGGGCAAAGTGTCCCGGACGGCCTTCTAAACGGAGCTTGGCAAACGGAATGGCCGCAAGAGCATCTGTAACTATAATGCCAACCGCCATCCAAACAAATCCGGCGTAATCAGGATAGCGCATCAGTTCGGCCAGCGGCTCGGCAAACACCAGCAGCGGCAAGGCCAGAAAAAGTGTAGATACCAGTACCGACCGCAGCGCAGTAGTATACACCCGTTCACGGTTAGATTCGGTGCTCGAGAAGTTGAACAGCGCCGTTTCCATACCGTAAGTAAAAACGATATTCAGAAACGAGATGTAGGCATAAAACTCATTATTAAGCCCGTAAACAGCCGGTACATCAAATATGTAGGTGTAAAATGGTACCAGCGCATAATTGAGCATCCGGCCGAGAATAGTACTCAGCCCGTAAACGGCGGTTTGCCCGGCAAGACGCTTCAGTGAACTCAATGTGGCTACCTTATCCTGCGAAATTCCGTGAAAACCGGCTGTTAACGGCAACCATAACCCGTTTTTTTACAAGTTTTTATGTTAATAACATGAAATAATTGCTTCGACAGGGTTACTTTTTGTTGCTTACGGTCTTATTCTTCGTGAATAACCAGCTGAAACCTATACTGTATTTCATAGGTATTAGTCCCTATAAACAAGTACTCCAAACGCCGCAAAACCCAGATTTTATGCCTTAAATCACCAGAAAAACACAGCGATTATTTCATTCCGGTGCAAATGGCCTGGAATTTGTAAAATGATCCCGGCGCTATCAAAACAAGCAGCGCCAAGAAAAAATCACCTATATTCGTTACAACTTTTAACAACACCTTAAACCGCATGAAAGCTTTCAAATTTATTGCATTAGTTGGTGCACTCAGTTTCACCTTCATGGGCTGTCCCTACGAGTCCAAAGTTCCTGTTGATGATGCCTCAAACGGAAAAGTAGACAAGGCCCTGCTCGGCAAATACACAGAAAAATCTTCTGAAGATTATATCTATGATATTAAGTCCGACGGCAATCAGTACCGCATCACCAAAAAGAAACTGAACAGCGAAGACGAGCCGACCATTTACATCGGTTTCACTTCAAAAGTTGGTGCCAACCAGTACCTCAATGTTCGCGAAGAAGGTTCTTCATCTGATGCCAAATACTACATCTACAAGATGGAAGTAAAAGGCGAAGATCGTATCAAACTCAAAGGTGTTACTGATAACATCACTGAAGAGTTTGCCAGCTCAGCTGAGTTCCGCTCGTTCATTTCCAAGTACGAAAACCTCAGCTTCTTTTTCGATAAAGACGAAGAGAAAACATTCTACAAAGAAGACTAAGCTACAGGCTTAAACCTATAAACAGCCTCATCCGCTACAATGCGTGATGAGGCTGTTTTGTTTTAGAATTCGTGCAGATGAATCAATTGCCTTACTCGTTGACGGTACTCGCTGCGGCAACTGCTCAATGCTTTTTGCCAGCTT
>CALRTD020000054.1:0-14221 GCA_943371015.1 Synechococcus sp. UW140
CTTCCGAAAGTGGCCGCGGCAATACAGCTTTTGCCGCCGTTCCGGCTCCGCCCGATTCTCTGGTTCGTTTTACGGTAAGTCTTACGGGCGATCTGATGTGTCATACACCACAAATAAGTAACGCCCGGCAGCCTGACGGCAGCTATAATTTCAGCGGAAGCTTTGCCGAAATCCTGCCCGATCTTTCGGCGGCCGATCTTACCATCGGAAATCTTGAAACTACAACAGCCGGAAGTCGAATGCCCTATGCCGGCTATCCCGCTTTTAACTCGCCTGATGAATATATCCCGGCTTTAAAGGCTGCCGGTTTCGACTTCCTGGTTACAGCCAACAACCACAGCATGGATACCGGCGAAAAAGGGTTGCTGCGCACCATTGACCAAATTCGTGCAAACGGCCTGGGCTACACCGGCACACACCATTCTGCCGCCGACCGCGATTCGGTGCGCGTGCTCAATGTAAAGGGCACAAAGCTGGCGGTGCTCAATTACACCTACGGCACCAACGGCGCATACCCATCAGCCGATCATAAATGGATGCTGAATGTGGAAGACAGCGCACTGGTTAAAACCGATATACAGCGCGCCAGAAAAGCCGGTGCAGAACTCGTTTTGGTTTTCTTTCATTGGGGAATTGAAAACCGCGCCGAGCCAACGGCAAAACAAGACAGCATGTTTCGCTACACCGTTGCTGCCGGTGCTGATCTCATCATCGGAGCGCATCCGCATGTAGTGGGGCCAATGCAGAAATTCAAAACCGAAAACGGAGCAACGCTTGACTCGGGCATTGTCGCCTGGTCGCTGGGTAACTTCCTTTCCAATCAATACTGGCGCTATTCCGATGCCGGTGTTGTACTTACCCTTACGCTGGAAAAGAATGTCGCCACCGGTAAAATTCGTTTAGCCGAAACAGCCATTACACCAACATGGGTTTACCGCGCCTACAATCCGAAGCTCAAAAACCATGTTATTTTACCCGGCAACTGGTGCACCAAAGATTCGCTCCCGGCGTGGATAGATGCCGAGTCGAAACGCCGGCTCTGTGAGGCCGATGCAGATACGCGGAAGATGATGTTGGGGGGCAAGTAAACTAGCCCTGCATTGCAGAAGCCTTTCGCCGTTTCCGTTCCATATACCACGGAACAACCGGAATCAACATTAACCAGAAAGGCGTAAGTACGAGCAAAATCAAAAACAGCACAGGAGTAAAAATGCGGTAAACTACATTGCCTGTTTTTCGCCAGAAAAGCTGCCGCGGTGTAAACAGCTCTTGTTTTTTCTGCTGCGCGGCACGATAAGTAGCACTGCGATGCGCCGCAGCCACCGGACGATGAAGATCGGGGGGGTAATCGTTGGCCTGCAGGCGTTCGTAAGCGGCAACTAATGCCTGAAATTGTTCTCCTGCCGAGGGATCTGGCGAAGTATCAGGATGCAGTTCCATCGCGCGTTTCCGGTATGCTTTCCGGATCGCATCGGCACTGCAGCCGGCTGGAAGTCCCAAAAGTTTCAGATCATCGGCACGCATTCTGCATAAACAGCGGCGGGCGCTGCTTAGTTTTTCTTCACCTTAATTTTTTGTCCGGCATACAGCTTGTAATTGGCGCCGTAGCCGTTCAGCTTTTTGATTTCCTCTACGGTTGTACCGTATTTCTGGGCTATTTTCCAGAGATTATCGCCGCTCTTAACCGTGTAATAAGTGTATGTACCTGCAGCCGGTTTAGCTTGCGCCGGAGCTGTGGTTGGCGGCTGTGTTTGCTGTGCGGGAGCAGTGGTTGCCTGTGCGGGCGGCGCGGGTGCTGCTGCCGCCGGACTTTTAACCGGTGTAAAAATTATCAGTTTTTGCCCGGTGCGGAGCGTGTTGCTTTTCAGATTATTCCATGCCCGGATATCAGCTACTGTACATTTATATTTTCGGGCAATGGTGCTTATCTGTTCCCCCTTTCGCACTGTATGCACCTTTTTTACCTGTACATAAGTATCGGCAGCAAGGGTCGAATCTTTTTTGAGGTAGTTGTAAATTTCCTCTTCGTTGGCAATAAAGTTGCCCACTTTGCTTGCCGGAAGAATAAGCGTATATGGCTCGTTGAGCGATTGCGGAATAACGCCCAGCTTATACATTGGATTAAGGAATTGAAGCTCATCAACCGGAACACCAAGTACCGCTTCAATTTGACGGAAATTGAGTTGCTGTTTTATGGCAACCGTATCCACTTCAATAAATGTTTTGCGGGCAAGAGTCGGGAACAAATTATGTTCGGCATGATAATTCATAATGTAATTTGCCGCGATAAATGCAGGCACGTAGCCTTGTGTTTCGACGGGCAAAAACGGGCGAATTTCCCAATATGTTCTTTTGCCTCCGCCAGCCCGGCGAATCGCGCGGTTAACTGTTCCCGGTCCGCTGTTGTACGCTGCAAGCACCATCTGCCAATCGCCAAACATACCATAAAGAGCTTTCAGGTATTCGCAGGCTGCAATGGTTGATTTGTAGGGATCGCAGCGTTCATCAACATACGATGTTACTTCGAGCCCGTACATTTTTCCGGTGGTGTACATAAACTGCCAAAGGCCGCGTGCACCAGCTTTTGAGGTAGCCGCCGGATTCAGTGCCGATTCAATTACCGCAAGGTGTTTGAGTTCGAGCGGAAGATTGTATTTATCGAGCTGCTGCTCAAACATCGGGTAATACAACTGTGAAAGGGCAAGCATTTTTTCTACTGAGCCTCGCTTGCGAAGCGCATACAGGTTGATGTATGCCTGCACATCATTGTTGTACACCAAATCAAATGGCGACTGGCTGTTGAGTTTTGCGAGGCGCGCTTCCATCACCACCGCATCAGGGCGGGGAATTGAATCGGGAGCGTAGTGGAATTTATTGTTGTGCCGTTGCGGCTGACGGGGCAGCCGGCTCAGATAAGCGTTTCGGGCCAAACTATCGAGCATTGCCGCCACCTTATCATCGGGAAACCGCGGCGGATCAGGCTGTTGTGCCCACAAAAAAGCGGGAAGCAGCGCTGCAAGCAGGATAAGTTTGCGTATGATCATTGGTCAGACTTCGGTTTCAGATTCCGGAGAAGTAACGAAAAAGCATACCTGTGTGGTATGCTTTTTTACAAATATCGCATTTGGCGGGAGATGTGCAAGGGGTGTTCGTCGAATATTGGGAACGGGGAGTTGTTAAAAAATCATAGCGGGAGGAGTTACTAAAACCAAAAAAGACCTTCAAGGTTTCAGAAACCTTGAAGGTCTTTTTTGGTTTTAGTGTGTAGATTTTAAGCAAGATTCTCCACCACCTTCGCTAAAGCCAGCAACTTGCTTTCCTGAAAATCGGCACACATAAGCTGTAAGCCGAAAGGCAAACCAGCGGCGGTTTTCCCGGCAGGGACTGAAATGGCCGGAATGCCGGTTAAGTTCGCCTGAACCGTGAAAATATCTTCGAGATACATCTTGATCGGATCAGCCGAATTGGCACCGAACTGAAATGCGGGGCCGGGTGTTGAAGGCAGCAAAATAGCATCGTAGTTCGCCAGGATTTCGTTGGTTTTGTCGCGCAAAAGGCGGCGTACTTTCTGGCCTTTTGAATAATATGCATCGTAGTATCCGGCGCTGAGCACAAACGTGCCGAGCATGATGCGGCGCTTTACCTCGGGACCAAATCCTTCGCTGCGCGATTTCTTGTACGTAGATTCAAGATCGGTAGCATTCGGACTGCGGTAGCCGTAGCGGATGCCGTCGTAGCGGGCAAGGTTGGATGAGGCTTCGGCTGTAGTAAGCACGTAGTAAACCGGCACGAGGTAATCAAGATACGGGAATGTAACGGGCTCAACCGTGTGCCCGAGTGCACGAAGCTGTTCGATGCGCTGCTGAAGTGTGGCGCGGATTTCGGGATCGAGGCCTTCGCTGTTCAACCCTTCTTCAAGATAAGCAATGCGCTGTGCCTGCGGCGGATCAAGCTGTTTTGTATAGGCATCAACCGGCTTCGAGGAAAGTGTGCTGTCGTATTCATCCATCCCGGAAATAACTTCGAGAATGGCGGCGGCATCATCAACATTTTTTGTGAGCGGGCCAACCTGATCGAACGACGAAGCATAAGCAATTACGCCCCACCGCGATACACGTCCGTAAGTTGGTTTAAGTCCTACAACACCACAAAACGAAGCGGGCTGGCGAATAGATCCTCCTGTATCCGTACCGAGTGTAGCCAGACAAAGATCGGCAGCCACAGCGGCTGCGGAGCCGCCCGAAGAGCCGCCGGGTACACGGGTCACATCAGCCGGATTTTTTACATTGCCGAAGGCTGAGTTTTCGTTGGAACTGCCCATCGCAAACTCGTCGCAATTGGTGCGGCCAATAATAATTGCATCAGCATCGATAAGCCGCTGCGCAACAGTTGACATGTAGGGCGAAACAAATCCGCCGAGGATTTTTGAGGAGGCAGAAACCTTCTGCCCGGTAACGCAGATATTGTCTTTCAGGCCAATAACCATACCGGCCAGCGAACCGGCAGTTCCGGCAGCTATTTTAACATCAACAGCCTGAGCCTGAGCGCGAGCGGTATCGGCAAAAACTTCAAGAAAAGCATTCAGGTGTTCGTTTGCGGCGATGCGTTCGAGATAAGCATCAACAAGTGCGGCGCAGGTAACGCGGCCACTGAACAGATCCGCACGTACGGCGGCAAGAGAGGAGTAGGAGTTCACAGGCGAAGCCATACATAAGCGCCCCGCTGTGCAACAGGTAAACCGTCCCGCAGGGCGCGGATAAAACGGTTAGTCTTTGTTGGTGTTCTCTGGTGTGTTGCTGTCCACACCTTTAGAAGCGTCTTTGAACTCTTTCACGCCGCGGCCAAGACCACGCATGAGTTGCGGAATTTTTGTGCCGCCGAAAAGCAACAGCACTACCACAAGAATAATTACGAGTTCGCCGGTACCCAGGCCAAAGATTAAAGAATTTGACGGTGTCATGTTCACGCGTTATTGAGAGGGCAAAGATAGGGTTTTTTGATGGTTTTGGCCGTTCAGGTCAATATTAAGCTTTGAAAGCTGTTCTTTCTGCTGACTTTTACCCGGTGCTGAGCGATAAGAGCCGTATGAATTTCGGCTATCGCATCATTTGATTTGTTTAAGGCTGTTGTAAAATGTAAGAAAAGTAAGGCTACAACTGCCGTCATCTTATTATGCTTTACTGTAAAGCTCGGCCACTTTATCCCAATTCACCACATTCCAGAACGCAGTGATATAATCGGGACGACGGTTTTGGTAATGCAGGTAGTAAGCATGCTCCCAAACATCGAGTGCAAGCAGTGGAGTGCCTTTGAAATCGCTCACATCCATAAGCGGATTGTCCTGATTTGGAGTAGAGCCGACAAGCATTTTACCGTCTTTTATCACTAACCACGCCCAGCCTGAGCCGAAACGTTCTTTGGCGGCTTTGGCAAATGCTTCTTTAAATGCATCGAAACTGCCAAAGTTTTTGGTGATGGCATCGGCAAGTTGGCCGGCGGGCATATTCGCTCCTGTAGCCGGAGCCGGGCGCAGGAGCGTCCAGAAAAGTGAGTGATTGTAGTGCCCGCCGCCATTGTTGCGGATTGCGGGGCTGTATTTCGAGATGTTTTTGCAAAGTTCGTCGAGCGAAGGAACCATCTCCATTGTTTCAACCGCTTTGTTGAGGTTGTTTACGTAAGCCTGATGGTGCTTGCCATGGTGTATTTCCATGGTCAGCGTATCAATATGCGGTTCGAGGGCTTCTTTAGCATAAGGCAGCGGCGGCAACGAAAATGGAGCAGCAGCCGGTAAAGGTAAAGCAGCGCGTAGGCTGCGGCGACCGAGAAATGTAAGTGCGGCTCCGGCAAGAGCTGTGATGCGGATAAATTGGCGGCGTGATTGCATGAGGTGAAGTTACGAAAAGGAATGGCCGGAGTTTGTATATTTATTTGTTAAATGATCTATACAACCGTTGTTCGTGTTCGACCTTGCTACAGGTATAATATGTTCTTTCACTTCGTGATGAATCTATTGTATTATCACAAACACGATTCATCAAAGAATAACCACCATCAATCAAAACAAAACAGCCCGCATGCGTTGATACATGCGGGCTGTTTTGTTTAGTCTTGCCGGAAGGCTGGCCCGTAGTAACCCGGAGCGCGGCTCATATCGGTGTATTCGGGGCGGGCGCGCACGCGCATGGGAGGAAGCGGTGCCGGTTTAGGCGGCTCCGGAATCGGTTCCATTTGAGTGAAAAAATCAGTAAGCGCCGGAACCGTGGCTTCAAAGTAGGCACCGTCGGCCTGACGTTCGGCAATGCGTTTGAGATCGAGGTTCTCGGTAGTACCGATGTGCAGAATATCAAGCGAACACTGCCGGTGCGTAAGTGCCGAATCCAGTTCACGCTCGGTGCGCCGCGAAATCTCAAACATGCCGTCGGAAGCTACAATCAGGTGCAGCTTTGCATTGATGCTCACCGAGTCGATGAACCGCGCGGCGGTAAGCAATGCCAGATCACCATTGGTTGCACCGCGGGGTTTTATCTTCCGCATTACTTTATCAATGCTCTCGGACGTGCTTTCAGACGAAAAGCCAAAAAGCAGGGTTGGTTTTTCGGCAAAGGTCATTACTGCAATCCGATCACTAATGTTGAGCCGCCGTGCAAAATCAGTGATCTGTTTACGCATTTCTTTGATTTTGCCGTCTTGGGCCATCGACTCCGAGGCATCGATTACAAACAGGTAATGATCGGGACCGGTGGGCGTTGCCACAATGGGCTCCGGTTCTTTCTGCTGTTCTTCAAACGGTTTGCTGCATACGCAGCCTTCTGGTGTTTTCTCGGCCACGCAAACATCATCAATGTAAAAATAGGCACCCCGCCTTACGTGCATGCTTGCAGGGCCTGTCCAGTAGGATTGACCGAGAATGGCTGCCGGAATTACAGCGGTATCCGAAAAACTGCCGATGGTAATGTATCGCTCGCCGCCGGTGGCTTTGAGCGTTCCGCTTACTTTCACCCAGCCGTTTGCAGCCAGCACAAGTTTGTTGTGTCTGATCTGAGGCTTTACGCGCAAACGCTCTTTGTTATCGGCACGCACAGCATCGTGAGAAACATATGCACCCATGCCTGCGGTAGTGAAGCTGGCCGCCCGGTCGAGCGCCATCCAGAAGCTTACTTCGTAGGTTTTCCCGGCTTCGAGCGGCTTTGTAAACTGTGTCTGGATGTATTCTTTGTAGTTCTGCGATTCGGGAAGCTGCTGACCCAAACCGCTGATTACAGCCACACGCCCCTTGCCTGAATGCGCCAGCATGAGCGGCGAAAAGTCGATATACGAATAATCGGAGTTGAAATAATCGGGCGTGGCGCGGGTAGGAATAGTCCAGCCTTCGGTAAACGATGTGCCGGGTTGGTTTTGGGTTGGCCAACTGCGCACCGGATAGGTGGTGTCTGACTCAAACGAAGGATTGGGAATGAGGTTTTGGGCAGCAGCGGCGGCAGAAAACATCAGCGCAATAAGAAGAACAATGCTGTGCATGCGAAAACTGTTTTACTGTTGATGCTCTTTACTTTGCTTTTCCACAAAAACCGAACCGCTTCTGCTTTTGTGAAGTTACATGATTTGTGAAATTACTTTACTGTTATTCTGTGCATCAGCACAATGCCGAGTTACACTATATTTGCACCTGCTCAAAAAAACAGTTGCAAATGCAAGACCGGCACTCGAACCGCGAACAGTATTTTAAAGAACAAGGCCTGGTGACCGGGAAATATGTTGTTCCCTATATCAACAGCTACCATGCAGTTACTCCCGAGTGCGTAGTTGCCGAAATTGGCTGCGGCGAAGCCGGTAACATGATGCCGTTTTTAGATCTGGGCTGCAAGGTTGTTGGTGTTGATTTGTCGGAAAGCAAGATTGAAAACGGGAAAAAGTTCTTTGCCTCGCATCCGAACGTAAACAACCTTACGCTTATTGCCGAAAACATTTATAACGTAACACCCGCTGAAATCGGCCAGTTTGATTTGGTGGTGATGCGCGATACCATTGAGCACATTCCCGATCAGGAAAAATTTCTGGGGCAGCTCAAATTGTTTTTGAAGCCGGGAGCGCATGTTTACTTTGGCTTTCCGCCCTGGACAATGCCTTATGGCGGGCATCAGCAGGTTTGCCGCGGCAAGTTTATCAGTAAAATGCCGTGGACGCATTTGCTGCCGCGGGGCATGTACAAAGGTTTGCTGAAAATGGCCGGCGAAAGCGATGCAACTATTCAGAACCTGATGGAAGTGTATGACACCGGCATCAGCACGCGCCGCTTCCGGAAGGCGGCAAAAATGAACGGCTATCGCATCGACAACGAATCGTTATATTTCATCAACCCGAATTACGAAATCAAATTTGGTCTTCAGCCGCGGCGTTTGTTCCCGTTGTTCAACATTCCGGTGCTTCGCGATTTTTACAGCACAACGGCTTATTACATCATCAGCGTTGATAAGAACTGATCTTCATCAGTTACTGTCGTTAATGTAACCGGAATTACATTGTGCGCGGCTTATTCTGTCCACCTTTGTGCTGTATTCACAATTTAAAACAGCACACGTATGGAACCGCATTATTATCCTGTAAATATTTCGTGGACAGACACACGCCGGGGCGAACTCAGTTCACCGTCTTTAACTGATAAAATTATGGTAGCCACACCACCCGAATTTCCCGGCGGCATTGCAGGTGTTTGGTCGCCCGAGCACTTGTTTGTGGCAGCAATAAACGGTTGCCTGATGACTACCTTTCTGGCCATTGCAGCCAATTCAAAACTCGATTACCTAAGTTTCGACTGTTCAGCCAACGGAAAGCTGGAGCAGGTGGACGGGAAGTTCAGGATTACAGAAGTTGAGTTGCGGCCTGTAGTAACTGTAGCAGATGCGGCACAGGCAGAACGAACAACCCGTGTACTGCAGAAAGCCGAGGCGAATTGCCTCATTTCAAATTCCGTGAATTCGAAAATAACGCTGATTACTGAGGTAAAAGTTGCCGCGTTGTCGTAACGCGTTTAGGCGAACTGAATAAGCACCTGATTTTTTTCAACCGCAGTACCTTTTTTCACGGCAATTTTTTTCACGGTTGCATCGGCCGGGGCTTTGAGAATGTTTTCCATTTTCATGGCTTCGAGCACGACAAGCGCATCGCCTTTCTGAATGGTTTGGCCTTCGGTAACGAGCACATCCAGCACAAGGCCGGGCATCGGGGCTTTCAGTTCGTTTACTTTGGCCGATGCAATTTTATCCATACCCAATGATTTGAGCAACTGGTCGAACTTATCCGTCAGTTGCACATCGTAGTTACGGCCGTTAATAACGAGCGTAACGGTTTTGGCGGCTTTATCGGCTTTCAGAATTTCAACGTTGTGCGAACGGCCATTGTGCAGCACATGCATACGCCCGCCGGCATCGGCCAGCATATCATACGAAAACGCCTCACCGTTGATTGTGCCGGAGGTTGCGCCGGCGGCCGACAATACAAGCTGGTGTGTGTGCTTTCCGTTTACGGTTACAGTATATTCAGGTTGCTGCATAATGCCATTTGTTGAAATGCAAAAATACGTGTTCCGGGCAAACTGAAACCGTTTCCGGCCCTTTGTCCGAGATATTTAACCGTTGGCTAACCGGGTTTAAGCGAAGCTGCATTTTTTCTGCACCTTTGCACCGCCGCACAATGTTGTGCGGTTTATTCAGAATTTTTTACTGCTGTGAACCCGAAACTGCTGTTTCCTGCGGCCTTACTAGTTGCCGCACTGGCCTGCAACACCTCCAAGAAAAACACTGGTTCTGCCGGAATCCCGAATGAGCCGGCTCCTGTGGCTTTGTCGTCGAAGCCGAACTACCAGCCTTCGCCAACGCGTGTTGCCGATATTATCCACACCCGGCTGGAAGTACATCCCGACTGGCAAAAACGCTGGCTCTACGGGCAAGCCATTGTACTTGTTTCGCCCTACTTCTACCCGATTACAGAGCTTGACCTCGATGCCCGCGGCATGTACATCAGCCGCGTTGCCCTTTACACTGCACCCGGTGTCATGAGTCCGCTTGATTATACTTACATCGACAACAAAATACTGCGCATCAAACTCGGGCAGGAGTTTAACAAAGGCGATCATTTCCGCATCTTAATCGACTACATTGCCAAGCCCGACGAGCTTAACTCGGTTGGCGGAAGCGCAGCCATAACCAGCGATAAAGGCTTGTACTTCATTAACCCACAGGGAACAGTTCCCAATAAACCCACACAGTTCTGGACACAAGGCGAAACCCAATCGAACAGTGTTTGGTTCCCGACCATCGACAGGCCGAATGAAAAGATGACCGAAGAGGTTCTCATCACCGTAGAAAATAAATTCAAAACGCTTTCAAACGGTCTGCTGGTAAAACAAACCGAAAACAGCGACGGTACCAGAACCGACCATTGGAAAATGGATATGCCGCATGCTGTTTATCTGGTTATGATGGCCGCAGGCGAGTTTTCGGTAGTTAAAGACAATTGGCGCGGTAAGGAAGTAAGCTATTATGTTGAGCCAGAATTTGAACCGTATGCCCGCAACATTTTTGGCAAAACACCGCGCATGATGGAGTTTTTCTCCAATACGTTTGGTGTTGATTATCCCTGGCCAAAATATTCGCAGATCTGTACACGCGATTTTGTTTCGGGTGCAATGGAAAACACCACCTGCACCAACCACGGCGAATTTGTGCAGCGCACCCCGCGAGAAATGCTCGACCGAACCTATGAAGAATACATCTCGCACGAGCTTTCGCACCATTGGTTTGGCGATCTGGTAACCTGTGAATCGTGGTCGAACCTTCCGCTCAACGAATCGTTTGCCACTTACTGCGAATACCTTTGGAATGAACACGAATTTGGCCGCGAAAAAGCCGATGCCGAACATTATCTCTCGCAACAAGGCTATTTGTACGAAGCCCAATCGGGCAAAAAAGAGCCGCTGATCCGTTATTTCTATGATGACCGCGAAGACATGTTCGACAGTCACTCATACAACAAAGGCGGTCAGGTATTACACATGCTTCGTCAGGAAGTTGGCGACGCTGCTTTTTTTGCTTCGATAAAGCTGCACCTGGAGCGCAACAAGTTTCGCACTGCAGAGATTCATGATTTACGTATGGCTTTTGAAGAAACCACCGGGCGCGACCTGAACTGGTTTTTTGATCAGTGGTTTATGGCGCCCGGCCATCCGGAGCTCGACATTGCATACAGCTATGATGCTGCAACAAAAAAGCAAAACGTAACTATCCGCCAAACACAAGACCGCAGCAAGGGTTGTCCGATTTACCGTTTACCGCTGAACATTGATATTTATGTGAACGGGAAAACAGAACGCCGCAGCATTGTTGTTTCAAAACTCGAAGAAACATTTTCGTTTGATGCTGCCGCAAAACCGGATTTGGTAAATGTGGATGCCGACAAGATCCTGCTTTGCACCAAAAAAGACAACCACACACCCGAAGAATGGGCATTTATGTATGCCAATGCGCCTTTGTTTGTTGACCGTATGGAAGCGCTTAACGGACTTGCAAAAGATGATGCAGAAAGCGAATTAGCGATTTCCACAATGAAGAAAGCGCTGAATGATAAATACCCGGACATACGCGCAGCGGCAGTAACAAAGCTTTACATGCACACCAGCAGTGTAAAATCTGAATTTATCCGTTTGGTGCAAACAGATCCCGAATCGTCTGTTCGCTACACGGCATTGCTGGGCTTAACCGGTTATGCAAAAGGTGAAGAGCTGCGCGATGTATTTGTGAAAGCCTGCAACGACTCTTCTTACAATGTAGTAACCACAGCACTTTGCGGATTGCTCAAACAGTTTCCGGAAGACGGAAAGCGCGAAACAGCCGCCCGCGAAAACGATCCGGCGCGCAGCATGAAATTAGCCGTAATTACCGCATGGAGTTTATACGGCGACGAAAGCAAGCAAGCGTGGCTGGAGAAGGCTGTATTCAGCTTACAGGGACGTTTCTTCACGTATGCTTCCGGCAATTATGCATATTACTTAACCCGTTGCCCCTCGGCAACAGCAGAAAAAGCATTGACCGGTATTGAGGATTACTACAAAGTGACTGAATACAAAGAATCTGTGCGCTCAATGTTCTCACAGATGGAGCGCACATACATGACAAAAGCAAATTATGCGCAGCAAAAAATTGATGAAATGCGCGGTGTAAAATCGAATGCAACGGGCATTGCAAAATTAGAAGCCGACCGTGCCGAATGGTTGCGAATGGCAGAAGTAGTGCGCATCCGCAAGAAAGCCCTGTAAACGGTATTGTATTTTCAACAAGGTTAAAAAACAAATGCCCTTGCTGTTGATGAAACGGTGAGGGTGTTTTGTTTTTATTACATTTACGAAAACACCTATCCCTTATTTCGTAAAAACATCTGCCTGTGAAAATATTAAGTGTTCAGGCCCTGCGAGGCCCCAACATCTGGAGTGTAAACCGTAAAAAACTGATTCAGATGCGTCTCGATCTTGAAGAGATTGAGCAGCGTCCGACAGATAAAATTCCCGGTTTCAGGGAGCGTCTGGAAGCTATGTTTCCGAGCATGATTGAACACCGTTGTTCGGAAGGCGAGCGTGGCGGGTTTTTTCACCGTGTTGAACGCGGCACCTGGATGGGGCATGTAATTGAGCATATTGCGCTTGAAACACAAAGTCTGGCCGGCATGGAAACCGGTTTTGGCCGTACCCGCGAAACAAATACGCCCGGTGTATATAACGTAGTGTTCAGCTATGTGGAAGAAAAGGTAGGCATGTTTGCTGCCGAATCAGCAGTGCGTATTGCCGAAGCACTCATCAGCGGCGAGCCTTACGATCTGCAGGCCGATCTGAAAAAGATGCGTGAAATACGCGAAGATGTGCGCCTCGGCCCCAGCACCGGAAGCATTGTAGATGAAGCTGTAGCCCGCGATATTCCATGGATACGGCTCGGCACCAACTCGCTTGTGCAGTTAGGCTACGGTATCAACCAGATGCGCTTTCAGGCCACTATTACCTGCCAAACCAGCAACATTGCGGTTGATATTGCCTGCAACAAAGAAGAAACCAAACGCATGCTTGATGCAGCCAGTGTACCGGTTGCAAAAGGCGATATCTGTTACGACGAGGAAGACCTCGAGGCAACCATTAAGCGCATCGGCTACCCGATTGTACTTAAGCCGCTCGACGGCAACCACGGCAAAGGCGCATCTATTAATGTTACCAATTGGGATGATGCTGTTGCCGGTTTGGCGCATGCAAAAAAATACAGCCGCCGCGTAATTGTCGAAAAATTCATCACCGGCTTCGATTTCCGTGTGCTGGTGATCGACAATAAAGTTGTTGCTGCTGCGCAGCGCGTTCCGGCTCATGTAAAAGGCGACGGAAAGCACACTATTCAGCAACTCATTGACGAAGAAAATAAAGATCCCCGCCGCGGCTATGGTCACGAAAATGTGCTTACCGAAATAACAGTTGACCGCGACACCACAGATCTTCTTGAAAAGAAGGGCTACACGCTTGAAACCGTTCCGGCCAAAGATGAAATCGTTTATCTGAAGTCAACAGCCAACCTCAGCACCGGCGGCACATCAATAGATGTAACCGACATGATGCACCCTGAAAACGTATTCCTTGCCGAGCGCATTGCACGCGTTATTGGTTTGGATGTGTGCGGCATCGACATCATGGCGAAAAACCTCACACAACCGCTGAAAGAAACCGGCGGCGTTATTCTTGAAGTAAATGCTGCACCCGGTTTCAGGATGCACCTTGCACCAAGCGAAGGCTTGCCGCGCAACGTGGCTGCGCCGGTTGTTGATATGCTTTATCCTCCGGGCAAACCCAGCCGCATTCCGATTATTGCGGTAACCGGCACCAACGGAAAAACCACCACAACGCGCCTTATTGCGCACATTGTTAAGTTCAACGGCTTCAAGGTAGGCTACACCACGTCTGACGGCATTTATGTGCAAAACCACATGCTCGAAAAAGGCGATACTACGGGTCCAATAAGTACCGAATACATTTTAAAAGACCCGACCGTAGAGTTTGCCGTACTTGAAACCGCACGAGGCGGTATTTTGCGCGCCGGTCTTGGTTTCAGTCGCTGTGATATCGGCATCATTACCAATATTCAGGAAGACCATTTAGGGTTGAATGATATTGATACGCTTGATGATCTGGCGCGTGTAA
>CALRTD020000055.1:0-14036 GCA_943371015.1 Synechococcus sp. UW140
ATACATCAGGTCAGATCTGCTTGTTTGTTGGTTTCTTTACGAGTGATAATCTTGTAAATAATGGAAGTGTACTTACTGATAATTGGGTGAATTCAGCACAGGCAGCAGGTTCAGGTAAATATTGCATTGGAGCAAGCTTTGTGAACTCAGGAGCCATTACCGGGAATGGTGATATTTGTGATGCAACACCCGGTGGTGCAAACGATATTAATGTAGGACTTATAGCACCATCAATAACCAATTGTGCGGTTGGACCTTGTGCTGTATGTGGTCCGCCACCCAATTCAGTTTACGAACTTGTTTCGTTGAACAATGGCATTACCGCATCTCCCAATCCGATGAACGAACAAACTGTAATTTCAATAACCGGGGTGATAGAACCGGGAACTTTGCTTGAGTTTTATTCAGTGCAAGGTAAACTGCTTCGTTCAGTGAATGTATCAGCAAATACAGTAACAATTGAGCGCAACGGTTTAGAAGCCGGAGTGTATCTGTATCGTCTGGTCGCTAACGGAATTTCTTCTTCTGCCGGAAAACTGATTGTTCAGTAGTAAATCAGATTGCACCTTCGTTCATCATCAGCTTTACTTTCAAAATTCCGGTAACGGTTAAACTGTCGGTTAGCTGACCGGTGCATACAAGCTGATAAGCATCTTCAAACGGAAGTTTCAGCACCCGAAGATCTTCTGTGTCTTCGGGTGCTGCTTCTCCGAAACTGAGTTCCTGAGCGAGATACAAAATGCAAAACTCATCGGTGGCCGAATTGCTCAGGTGCATTTCCTGAATTTTGGTCCAGCGTGCGGCGGTAATTCCGGTTTCTTCGAGCAGTTCGCGCTGTGCAGAGAACAACGGTTCAACATCAGGATTGCCGCCACCTTCGGGTATTTCCCAGGTATATTCGTTAAGCGGATAGCGATACTGTCCAACCAGCCAGGTGTTGTTTTCATTGTCGAGTACCACTACACCGATAGCAAGGTTCTTAAAATGCACAACGGAATATGTCCCCGGATTTCCAGACGGATTCAGCACGTCGTGCTTTTTCACTCTTATCCACGGCGATTCATAAACTTCGGTGCTGGTGAGTGTTGTCCACGGATTGCCGCCTGTATATTCGGGTAGTGTAGTCATAGCATAAAGATAGCAAGCATTGTTTTGCAGTTAGCCGCTTCATAAAGATCGAAACGCAGTAACTTTGCGGCAATGAATTTCACTGCAAGCACACTACCGCTGGCTGCAACACATCAGTTTTCGCAGCTTTTTCTCGACTATATATCCGCAGCACCGCAACTGCAACCGTTTTACAGCTACACGCCCGATGAAGATGGCTGTGTAAATGCCGCATCCGAACTCAACTACACCGAGGCTAACCGCAGTGTGCTTGTTGCTGAAATCAGCAGGCAGTATGCGGCAGGAGCGGCAACACTTCCGCAGCAGTTGCTGGAGCAGCTTGCGCAGCCCGGAGCATCTACCATTTGCACCGGACATCAGTTGGTGCTGTTGGGCGGGCCGCTGTTTTTTGTGTATAAAATTCTCACAACCATTAAAGCAGCCCGCACAGTTTCATTGCGTTTGCAGAAGCCTGTTGTGCCTGTGTTTTGGATGGCTTCCGAAGATCATGATATTGATGAAATACGGCGTGTAAATCTGTATGGAAAAACACTGAGCTGGAACGAGCCCGGCGGAGGCGCTGTTGGTCATCTCCGCACCGATTCGCTGGAAGCAATGCTTGCTGAACTCGAACAGGTGTTAGGCACAGCACCCGGTGCTCCTGAATTAGCCGCGAAGCTGCGTGAAATATATGCGCCCGGACAATCGCTGGCTGATGCAACACGGCGCTTTGTGCATTTCCTTTTTGGTGAACATGTGCTGGTGCTTGATGCCGATTCGGCTGAACTGAAACGTCTTTTTCTTCCGCAGCTTCGTGCCGAACTTGAAACCGGAATTGCTCAGCACCTTGTTACCAAAAGCATTGCCGGTCTCGAGAAAAACGGCTACAGTGCACAGGTTAATCCGCGTGCCATCAACTTATTTTACCTCGGTCAAAATACACGCGAGCGCATCGACCACAGCGGCAATGATTTTTTACTTGCTTCAAGCGGACGTACCATTGACCGCAGCACACTGCTGGCCGAATTAGAGCAGCACCCGGAGCGGTTCAGCCCCAATGTAGTTATGCGGCCTTTGTATCAGCAATGTATTTTACCCAATATCGCCTACATTGGCGGGCCGGGCGAATTAGCTTACTGGCTGGAGTTCCGCAGCTTTTTTGAAGCACAGAAAGTAAGTTTTCCGGTATTGCTGCCGCGCGCTTTTATGCTTGTGGTTGATAAAGGTACGGCTGGTAAATTGACAAAACTGCAAGTACAATTGTCTGAACTTTTTCAGCAAACGGATATGCTGCTCAGCAATTACGTAAAGCGCAATGCAGGAGCAGAGTTGAGTTTTGAAAGTGAGCAGGCAGCGTTGCAGGAAGTGTTTGCAGCTATTACCGCAAAAGCATCGCAGGCCGATGCTACGCTGCGCGGCGCAGCCGAAAGCACTTTGCAGCAAATTAAAAACAGTATTGCGGCACTTGAAAGCAAAGTACTGCGCGCAGCAAAACAAAAGGAAGAAACTTCGCTTGACCAAATCCGGAAACTGCGCGAGAAAATTTTACCGGGCGGCGTTTTACAGGAACGCAGTGATAACATTCTGCCGCTCCTGGTGCGATACGGAATGGATTTTATACATACACTCGAAGAAAATATTTCGCCGGGAGATCACCAGTTTGTGGTGCTTACCGAACAGTAAGTCTTTAATAAATAACTTTCTGAATCAGCAGCGTATTTCCGTTGTTGGAGGTAACCCGTATCAGATACAACCCATTTTGCTGTACCGGTAAAATTCCGGTTGGTTGCGGATATTGCTGAGCATAGATCAGAACTCCGCCGCTGTTCCAGACTTCAATTGTTTCCGGATTTTCGATACCTGAAACTGTGTAATTAAGTCCTTCGGAAACAGGCGAAAACAGTATAGATGCTGCTGCTGAAAACGGAACTTCAATTGCGCGCAGCGGACTGTATGAATAGCTACCGTTGTAATCTACTTGTTTAAAACGGTAGTACGAAAAACCTGCCGGAGCAGAGGTATCGAAAAACGAATAGTAACGCGGTTGCGATGTTGTTCCGCTGCCATTTACACTACCGATTTTTTCAAATGTTTCGCCGTCGGCTGATCGTTCAATTTCAAATCGCGCATTATCTTTTTCGGAAGCAGTTTCCCAGCGCAGCAATGGTTTCTGGTTGCTGAGTTCAGCTGTAAAGCTGGTGAGTTCAACCGGCAAAACAGTAGCGCAAGGATCTGTAAAAGGCCAAACTTCGAGGTCATCAATTTGCAGGTGATGATCGTTTGCTGCATCGTTTACTTCTTCCCAGCGCAGAAAAATTTCGTTACCGGCAGGAATGGCCACACTTATGCAGGCTTCAATGAGTACACGGTTTGCGGTTGCATTACCGTTCATTGCCAAACACTGTGCAGATGCCCCGCCGCAGGCAGTGCCGCCAAGGCCGGAACTCTGTGTGCTGTTGTAAATTTGCTGAAAATTGAGCGCCGTTACACTTGTCCATGTTCCGGCAGTAATTGATGTAACTGTGGTTCCTGTTTGATAGCTGAAGGCAAGTGTATTGATGTTGCTCTGGTTCTCGGCAATCGACCATTGTTCGCCATAGTAGCGCACATAGATTGAGGTGAGTGCCGAGCCGGTTGAGTTGACCAGCCGAACGCCAAATCGTATTGTACCTGTTGCCCCTGATGCGCGTGCACCAAGACTGCGGTCGGTACCTGATGCAATCACATAAGCTGCACCCGCATTATTTACATTGGCTGCCGCCGGTCCGCAACTGGCCTCAATAATGGGTGCAGTTGTACTCACATACCAACCCGTTAAAAATGTATTGTTGGCCCAACCTGTAACTGCTGCGCCATCGGTGGCATTGGGCAATGAATTAAAATTTTCTGTATAGGGTGTTCCAACCACTGTTAAACTTGCCTGACAGAAAGCAGTGTGTGTGAGCAATAGAGCTAAGACTGAAACAAAATTGCGAAGCATGGGTCATACTTGTAAGCAACTTAAAACAAATGGCTGGTTTAGGTCGTCTGTGACTTCAAGGGTATCAGCATTTGTTATTTCAAAATTAGAGCATTGGTATAAGCTCTTTGTTTGGATTCTGTCAAGGTTGTGTAAATAACTGCCGATGAATTAGTTTACAGAGGGGAAGATGAAAATAGGAAATTATCGCGGAAGAAATGAGGAGCGGGTAAAACAAAAAAAATCCCGATCATTTCTGATCGGGATTTTTTTATGGGGAAGGGCTGTATACTATTCAGCTGAATCAGAAGTTTGAATGCGCTCCTGAATACGTGCTTTTTTACCGGTGAGTTTACGGAGGTAATAAATACGGGCGCGACGAACAACACCGTGTTTTTTCACTTCGATTTTCTCGATAAACGGTGTGTTTGTCGGGAAAATACGCTCAACACCAATGCTGTTAGACATTTTGCGAACGGTGAAAGTTTCAACAGAGTCGTGACCGCGGCGCTGAATCACAACGCCGGTGAACTGCTGAATGCGCATCTTGTCGCCTTCTTTGATCTGGTAATGAACCGTTACAGTATCACCCGCTTTGAAAGAGGGGTGCTTTACCTTCGGAGAAAGCTGTGATTCAGCGTATTGGAGGAGATTCATGATGCGTATAGTTGTAATTGTTGTTCAAAATTGGAGTGCAAATATACGGACTTCCACCTAATTAGCAAGTTATATGAATAATTTTTACTTACTTCCTTCGCCCAGCCCGGGTCTGCGTTCCCGGGTTCGTTTTACAGCTTGTTCGTGCCGCCAGTTGCTGATATTGAGTTCGTGGCCGGAAAGCAGAATATCGGGCACTTTCCAGCCCCGGAATTCGGCCGGGCGGGTGTAAACGGGCGGTGCCAGTAAATTATCTTGAAAACTATCGCTTAAAGCTGAAGTTTCATCGCTGAGTACGCCGGGAATAAGCCGGATTACGGCATCGCTAACTACAGCGGCTGCCAGTTCTCCGCCCGAAAGCACATAATCGCCAACCGAAATTTCGCGGGTAATGAAATGCTCACGCACCCGTTCATCCACACCTTTATAATGTCCGCAAAGGATCATGATATTGGTGAGCGATGAAAGCCGGTTGGCAAGAGGCTGTGAAAACTGCTCACCATCGGGCGACATATAAATGATTTCGTCGTAGCTGCGTTGTGCTTTCAGGTCTTCGATGCAGGCGGCAATAGGTTCAATTTTCATGACCATGCCCGCACCGCCGCCAAATGCGTAATCATCGACCGTGCGGTGCTTGTCGGTGGCATAATCGCGCAGATTAATGATGTTGACTTCGGCAAGGCCTTTTTGTTGTGCCCGCTTCATAATTGAGTAAGAAAAAGGACTTTCAAGAAGCTCGGGAACAACAGAAATAATGTCGATTCGCATGGGAGAATAATTGTGCTGAATGCCGCCTGTTGGTTTGCAAACGGAGTGCAAAGGTATCAAGCCCGGCGATAAGTACAGCTTTTAATTGCTGTCTTTTCAGTGAGTTAATGCCGGAAGTACAATTTAACGCTTTCCGGCAGGCGAAAGTGGATATTTTTGCCGGACTCTTGCCGCTGAACGGCATTCGTTTATATTTGTTAATCAGGTTATGGCCAACATCAGACACAACTGGACAATTCAGGAACTTCAGGAAGTTTACAACCGTCCGCTGCTCGAACTTATTCACGAAGCTGCCTCGGTTCACCGTTTGCACCACAACAGTCGCGCGGTGCAGGTGAGTTCACTGCTCTCCATAAAAACCGGTGGCTGCCCCGAAGATTGCAGCTATTGTCCGCAGGCAGCCCGTTACCACACAGAGGTAAAAGTACACAAGCTGCTTCCTGTAAAAGAAGTGGTTGAAACCGCCGAAAAGGCGAAGGCTGCAGGCGCATCGCGCATGTGTTTGGGAGCTGCCTGGCGCGAAGTGCGCGATAACCGCGATTTTGATCAGGTGCTGGATATGGTGAAGGCCATTAACAATATGGATATGGAAGTATGCTGTACATTAGGCATGCTTACCGAAGAACAGGCTGTAAAGCTGGCTGAGGCCGGTGTTTATGCCTACAACCATAACCTTGATTCTTCCGAAGAATTTTACGGTGAAATTATTTCCACCCGCAATTACGACGACCGCCTCAATACGCTCAAGAATGTACGTAAAGCCGGCATGACGATCTGCTCAGGCGGTATTATCGGTATGGGTGAAACCGCTACCGATCGTTTGGGCATGCTCAAAACCCTCGCCAATCTTGATCCGCATCCGGAATCAGTACCCATTAACGCACTGGTAGCTGTAGAAGGAACACCGCTCGAAGATCAGCCGCCGGTTCCGGTTTGGGATATGGTGCGGATGATTGCCACAGCCCGCATTGTGCTTCCGAAAACTGTAGTGCGCCTTTCGGCCGGCCGCAATTCTATGAGTCCCGAAGGACAAGCGCTTTGCTTTATGGCCGGAGCCAATTCTATTTTTGCCGGAGAAAAATTGCTGACAACACCCAATCCCGCATTCGATGCTGATATGGAGTTGTTCCGCATTCTTGGTCTTGAGCCGCAAACACCCTTTGCCAAAGGCCGCCCGAAACACTTAACACCCGCCGAAGAAACCCTGTAATCCTGATGAAAAAACTTCACATTATCACGTTCAGCTTTTTGTTTGTTGCCGCTGCAGCCATTGCGCAACCGGGTGCGCGTACTGATGTGAAGAAAAATATGGATAAACAGTTGGTCTATTTTGGACACAGCTGGGGATCGGCAAAATGGAATTCGGCGCTTTCACAAACTTCGCTTTACGACAGACAGGGCATTGTAGTTGAAACAGGCACGTTCAATTTCAAAGCAACTAGTCCTTATACATCGTGGGATGGAGGCGTGCTCTTTCCTTTTGGCCGGGTGCGTGCAGGTTTGGGATTGAGTTTCGAGAAGTATATCCTGTCAACGATTACACTTCAGAATACATCAGCACCGCTGATTTTCGATGAAAGTTTCAGGTTTGATGTGATCTACGGACAGTTTGAATTGCCATTATTTCCCGAAGCACGTTCAGGAGTTTCGGCCTCATTAAACTTGCGTGTGGGGTATTTCAACTTTACCGGAGTTCAGCGCATCAATTTATTTGGCAATGATAATCCTTCAAATAATTGGATGGTTAATTTTTCGCCGGTAGTTGATTATTGTGTTTGGGGAAATTTCTTTGTGTATGCGCAGCCGCAGGCCGGGCTTAAAATTTTCAGCAGCGAAGCGGTTGATCCGGGCGGCACGGTGAAGCACACTATTTTTTCGTACAGCTTTCAGGCCGGACTTCGTTTCGATCCTTCAAAGGAACGATGAGCAAAGCAGCTTCTTCTTTTACTGCCGATGGTTTTCTGCACGAAGCACTGGAAAAGCGAAAGCAGGAAAATGCGCTGCGCAGTCTTCAGCAAACACATTCGTTAGTTGATTTTTGTTCGAATGATTATTATGGCTTGGTGCGTTCACAAACATTCGCCAAAGTGCTCGAACAAGCAGCAGCCGGGTTAGGCAATGGCTCAGGCGGTTCTCGGTTGCTGGCCGGAAATACCGCATTTACAGAAGAGGTTGAGCAAGAATTAGCCACCTTGTTCAATGCCGAAGCTGCACTTATTTACAATTCCGGTTACACTGCCAATGCCGGTTTTTTTCAGGCTGTGGCCGGTCGAAATTCCACAATTCTATACGATGAATTGATTCATGCATCAGTGCGCGACGGCATCCGGCTTTCGCATGCAAAAGCATACAGCTTCAAGCACAACGACACCGGGCATTTACAAACCCTGCTCAGCCGTGCCGAAGGCTTGGTATTTGTTGCGGCAGAGGCTGTTTACTCGATGGATGGCGATTGTGCGCCGCTTGAAGCATTGGTACACTGCTGCGAAGCAGCCGGTGCAAATTTGGTACTGGATGAGGCACACAGCACCGGCATGTTCTGGCCGGGCATGGCTGCTGAGCTTGGAGTAGAGCAGCGGATTTTTGCGCGGCTGCATACATTCGGCAAAGCTGCCGGTGTGCATGGTGCTGTTTGGCTGGGCTCGGCATTGCTGCGTAATTACCTGATCAATTTTTCGCGGGCATTTATTTACACAACGGCATTGCCTCCGCATGCAGTTATGGCCATCCGCGAATCCAGCAGATACATGGCAGCACAGCCTGAACTTCGCAGCGAACTTCGGCGCCGGATTCAGATTTTTACCGAAGCTGCAAAACAATATCCGCAGTTAGTGTTACTGCCATCTGAAACACCTGTTCAGGCAGTATTGCTGCCGGGCAATGCACGTGCGCGGAGCGTGGCCGAAAACTTGCGGCAGCAGGGATTTGATGTAAGGGCGGTGCTGGCACCAACCGTGCCTCCGGGAAAAGAACGCATCCGGATTTGCTTGCATGTTCATAATTCGGAAACCGAAATCCATGATTTACTTCGATCAGCAGCGAATCTTTGTTGACAAATAAGAGTTTATTTGCGACATTTGAACACAGCACCCCAAGTAATGAGAAAACTGTTTGTTACCGGTATCGGAACGGACGTCGGAAAAACTGTTGCTTCCGCGATCCTTGTAGAGGCCCTTAAAGCTGACTACTGGAAGCCTGTACAAACTGGCAGTTACTTTTCTACAGATTCCGATAAAATCCGCAAATACATTTCAAACACCGTCAGCCAGATTCATCCTGAATCGTATGTGCTGCGCCAGTATATGTCGCCACATGCCGCTGCAGAACTGGAAGATACTCGCATCGAGCTTTCACGAATACAGCTTCCTGAAACATCCAATACACTCATTATTGAAGGTGCGGGTGGCTTAATGGTTCCGCTTAACGAAGAGGAATTTATCCTTGATCTGATCATAAAATTTGAAGCCGAAGTAGTTGTTGTGATTCAGAATTACCTGGGCAGTATAAATCACACTTTACTTACGCTTGATGTGCTTCGCTTCCGTAATGTTCCTGTTGCCGGATTAATTTTCAATGGTCCGCCGCATCAGTTATCAGAAGAGATTATTCTTCGTCACAGCGGTTTGCGCTGTATCGGGCGTATCATGAAAGAAGGCATCATCAACCAACAGGTGATCAGCAAATACGCCGCTCAGTTTGATTTGCAACTTGCGTAAGCAGCATTGGCAGTGCGCTTATCTTTGCAGCTATGAAATCCGGTTCACTTTCTGAGCGCGACAGCACAGCAGTCTGGCATCCGTTTACACCGCAGTTACCTGCGCACGAAGCAACAGCACTTGTGCGGGGCAGCGGAGCATTGCTTTTCGATGAAAACGGTCGCAGTTATATTGATGCAACAGCATCGTGGTGGGTAAACCTGCACGGACATGCGCATCCGTACATTGCTCAAAAAATTACAGCACAACTGCATACGCTTGAGCATGCAATTTTCTCCGGCTTTACGCATGCTCCGGCTGTTGAGCTTGCCGAGCGGCTGCTGAAAAAACTACCTTATCTGAGTAAAGTTTTTTATTCTGATGACGGCTCAACAGCCGTAGAAGTTGCGCTGAAAATGACATTGCAATATTGGCACAACAAAGGCACACCGCGCAGCGTAATTGTAGCTTTTGAAAATGCGTATCACGGCGATACGTTTGGCGCTATGTCGGCCGGTGCGCGCAATGTGTTCAGCCGTGCATTCGGTCCGCTGCTGTTTGATGTGGTGCATATTCCGGTTCCGCTGTCCGGTTCAGAAACAGCGGCAGAACAGGCATTGGAGAACGTGCTGAAAACAAACAATGTAGCGGCCTTCATTGCAGAACCATTGATACAGGGGGCAGGCGGTATGATTATGTATGAAGCCGAAGCACTGAGCCGGCTTATTGAAAAATGCCGGGCGCATCACGTGCCTGTAATTGCCGACGAAGTCATGACCGGTTTTGGCCGTACAGGAACCTGGTTTGCTACTGATCAGTGCAGTACAAAGCCCGATATTGTTTGTTTATCGAAAGGCTTAACCGGAGGCTTTCTTCCGCTTGGCGCAACACTTTGCACAGCTGAAATCCATGCCGCATTTTTAACATCCGACCGCACGCGCACATTTTTTCACGGGCATTCTTATACCGCCAATGCCACGGCCTGCGCGGCTGCGGTGGCAAGTTTTGATTTGCTGGATGCACCGGCCGCGCAGGAGCAGATTGCAAAACTGAGTAAGTATCAGCAACAGCAAACGCAGAAATTTGCTGAACACCCGGCTGTTGCTGCTGCACGATGTTTGGGCACTGTTGCCGCTTTTGAAGTCAAGAGTGCTGAGCATACATCGTACCTGAATCCGGTGAGTGAGCGTGTGCATCCGTTCTTTCTTGAACGAGGCATTATTCTTCGCCCGCTCGGCAATATTATATATGTGCTGCCACCTTATTGCATAACCGAAGAGCAGCTGGAACAGGTGTATGACAGTCTCAGCCAATTTTTAGAAACCTGCTTGACTGAACATATTACCGGTTAACACGTTTTATTTTTAAATTGCCTTATGCAACTCCAACACAAACGCACACGGCTGCTGCTTATTCTCTCCGGAATTTTTATCACAAGCGCAATCACTGCCGAACTGATCAGTTCAAAATTAGTACAGGTCTCGCTCGACTGGGGCTTTATAAATCTCGGAACGTACGTAACCATTATTGGCATTTTACCCTGGCCGGTTGTATTTCTCACAACTGATATTGTGAATGAGTTTTATGGCCGGAAAGTAGTTCGCTGGCTTTCTGTACTTACCTGTTTTATGATTGGCTACTCTTTTCTTATCGTATTTCTTGGGATGCAGCCAGCAGCCTTTACCGGCTCACCTGATGCACCGATTCCGGGAGTGGCAGATGATAAAACCTTTAACCTTGTCTTTGGCCAGTCGCTTTGGATCATCATCGGCAGTATTACCGCGTTTCTGGTAAGTCAGCTTATCGATTCATTCATGTTCTGGCTGATTCGTGAGCGAACCGGTGAGCGTTTTATTTGGCTGCGGAGTACAGGATCAACCTTAGTTTCTCAGCTTGTAGACAGCTTTGTGGTGCTCTACATAGGTTTTGTAATTCCCGGAAAATTCTCGCACGAGCAGTGGTGGGAAACCGGTTGGGTTAATTACGTACTGAAACTGGTAATAGCAGTTGGATTAACTCCGTTGATTTACCTCTCTCATTATTTAGTGAAAAAATATCTTGGCGATACTGATGCTGAGCAACAAATACGACATACAGCTGAGGAATCATTAAAGCACCCGGTTGAGCCGTGAGTACGCATTCCCTATGTAAATAAGTACGTCATTTTCTTTTATCAATAGTTTGATTGTCGCAAAACCTATTCGAAAACCGGTTTCAGCAGGTAAATTGTAATTTTACTGAGCATTAAACAGCCACTTTTAATGCTTATAATTCACTGTTATTTCTAATTGACATTTATTTAAAGTTTTGATAAGCAGTGTTTTGCGTATGCTGTGAATGTCGCTTTCAGAATCATTTACAGCTGAAAAGTACAAATTGATTTTCATTGTTTCTTAACAGACCTTCGCAAACAGCAACAGCCGGCGCAGGGGCCGGCTGTTGCAAACATCGGCGGGGCAGTTAGTTTCGTCCGGCTCCGATGGTGAGGGTACCCACAATACCCAACTGTTGCAGGATGGTCGTGATGATCTCCATAGCTTTAAAGATTTGGTGATCTTCAAAGGTGATCTTCATGTTCCATCCGGCAATGGAAAAATATTATCCATATAGACATTCATAAGAAATATTTAAGAAATATGTTAATAAAAAGTTTAAATAAATCAGTTTTTATTTTGAAAAAGGGAGGTTTGTGTTGTAAGTTTGTGGTGGGGAAGGGAAGTGGGAAAGTATATAATTGTTTTCACAGAATGATTGTTACCATTGGTATTCATTCTGTCTTTATCAGGCCATTCGGAGCAGCTTTATTCGTATCCGACACTCACATTACTATCAATTTTAACAAACAAGCCATTCGGTTTCGCAATTATTTAATTGCGGTTCTTAATCTTCATTTACTTCGATATTCATAACTCTATGAGTGGTCTCAATACGATTCGCCTGCTTCTTGCTGAGATGCAGCCGGAAGAGCGCAGCACGTTCAGAAATTATCTGACATCTTTTGACAGTCGCGGTGAGAAGTTTAACAGCAAAAGCGTCAAACTTCTTGACTTACTTGGCGAGCATCCAGATCTCCCGAGTGATCGTGATGTTGAGTTTTTTCTTTACGGTAAACGTTCAACAATGGCATTCAGTCGTTTATTGATTCGTTTCCGCGATAAGCTGATGGAATCGCTGCTGCTGGATGTAAATATTAAGCGTGAAGGAGCTTACAGCGATCATTACCGCTATTTATTTGAAGCGAGAAAAAAGCTGTGTTATGCACAGATACTTGCTGGGCGGGGGCTGCATGAAATTGCTCATTTTCTTTGTGAAAGTATTTGTGAAATTGGTGAACGTTATGAACTTTATGAAGAGTGGTTGCTTGCACTACGGCTCAGGATGCAGCTTACTGCTTTACTTCAGCATGATGCTTCGGCTTTTCAACGCCTGCAATTGCGCTACGAAAAAGTAGAACGCGCACACCGTGCTGCATTTGATGCCTATTGTACGTATAACCACTGGATGCAACGCTTCGAACACAAGGCGCTGCCGGGTGCAAATGATGCACAACTTGCTGCTGATACTGAACGGTTGCGCGAAAATGCTGTGAAAGTAAATTCTGATCATGTTTCTTTTTACTGGCTCTACCTTGACGCCGCCAAACACCAGCTAAACCGCCACTACCGGATGGCCCGGCGCAGCCTTGAAAAGCAACTTACTCTGGTCGAAAATTCAAAAGCTGTTTTTGTCGAAAGCCGCCTCGGTGCTGTCTTGCTTAACCTGGCCGATAACGAAATCAGTCTGCACCGGTTCGATCGCTGTGTAGAATACTGTCAGCGCGCGATGGCACTTCAGCACGTAAAAAGCTTTAACGCTAACCAATGCCTTGAGCGTGAATTTTACGGGCATTATTATGCAAGCCGGTTCGGACAGGCACGTATGATTTTGCAGGAACTCTTAACGCGTGATGTAGGTAAGCATACCGCATTCAGACGCGGGCGCAGGCAATATCTGCTTGCTAATATTTTGTTTTTGCAAGGTATGTACCGCGAAGCCAATGATCTTTTGCTTGAACTCAATGCCATTGAAACCGATAGCGAAGGCTGGAATATTGGTTTACGTGTACTTCTGATAATGACAGATATTGAGCGATCATTGCATGAACTGGCGGGCAAACGGATTGAAAGTACACGCAAACATTTGAGAAAGCTGGAGCAGCAAGATAAACTTCGTTTGCGTGACCGGATTATTTATGAAGTATTGCGGCAGCTTGATGCAAACAGCTATGATTTTAAAACTACTTATCAGCAAATGCCTGATGAATTTGCATTGCTGCGTTCAAACCGCGAAGACTACCGCTGGGAAGTGAAAACTCCTGAAATGATTATTTTTCATGAATGGTTTTTTGCACACGTCATTAAAATTGAATACGTACAAAAAGTGCCTCGCTATGCTGATCCGGAACGTGACTCGCCGGATGCCTCAGAACATACTCAGGAAGTAACAGATGTTCAGGAATAAAGCACTTTTACTTTCGGGGATGATAACTGCGAATTTGCTCGGTAAGATAACTGCGATCGAGATGCGTATAAATTTCGGTTGTTGTTATTGATGCATGGCCGAGCATTTCCTGGACCGCACGTAAATCGGCACCACCTTCTACAAGGTGTGTGGCAAAAGAATGCCTGAATGTGTGCGGACTGATTACCTTTCTGATGCCTGCTTTAGCGGCAAGCTGTTTAATAATGGTAAACACCATTACTCTGGAAAGTCTGTGGCCACGGCGGTTGAGGAATACAATATCTTCTTCGTTGCGTTGCGGCGGAACTTTGGTGCGGACTTGCTCAAGGTAGAGGGTAATCAGCTCAGAG